>NZ_JBNNOB010000091.1:0-15549 GCF_050274375.1 Sphingomonas sp. NPDC019816 | reverse complement strand
CGCTGGCCCGCACGGTCGAATATTTTCGGGTGCCGCGCGACGTGCTGGTCATCTGCTTGGGCAAATCCACCTATGCCCGCTGCGGTATCATCGTGAACGTCACGCCGCTGGAGCCAGGTTGGGAAGGGCATGTGACGCTGGAATTCTCCAACACCACGCCGCTGCCCGCTAAGATCTACGCCAATGAAGGCGCATGCCAGTTCCTGTTCCTGAAGGGCAACGAGCCCTGCGAGACCAGCTATGCCGACCGTGCAGGCAAATATATGGGGCAGCGCGGAGTGACGCTCCCGCGCTTGTAAGCTTTGGCAGGGTGGCCGGCGGCGGAGGTCCGGTGGTGTTGTGCTGGCAATGCAGACCATGGGCTTGAACCGCTGGCGCTTCAGGCGGCGGGATACGCCCTAGCTGCCACGATCGGGCAGCATTGCGGGGCTAGCCGATAGCGGGATCGCGAATTGGTGATTCCGCAAGCGCGGTCGCCGATGGCCTACGGCTCCCTTGAGGCGCACGACAAAAACTCAAATGCAGCCCTAGGCTTAGGTCGCGAGCCATTTGCCGTAAGCGAGCAGCCGTGGCGTCGAGGAACGCCGCGGTCCCGGGTTCTAGGGTCAGGACCCATTGATGTGAGCGTCGCGATCTGATTCAGGCTCCGCGAGGAGACCGGAATGAGTGACTTGTTTTGGCTGACGGATGAGCAGATTGAGCGGCTGCGGCCGTTCTTTCCCAAGAGCCACGGCCGGCCGCGGGTGGACGACCGACGGGTTCTGAGCGGCATCGTCTTCGTCAACCGCAATGGGCTGCGCTGACGAGATGCGCCCAGCGCCTATGGGCCACAAAAGACGCTCTACAACCGGTGGAAGCGCTGGGGTGAGGCAGGCGCGTTCACGCGGATGATGGAAGGGCTGGCGGCGGCAGGCGCCGAGCCGAAGACGGTTATGATCGAAGCCACCTATTTGAAGGCGCACCGCACGGCATCGAGCCTGCGGGTAAAAAGGGGGGGCTTGGCCGCCTGATAGGCCGCACCAAGGGCGGCATGAACACCAAGCTCCATGCCGTAGCCGATGCGAACGGACGCCCCTTGAGCTTCTTTATGACCGCCGGGCAGGTCAGCGATTACACCGGTGCGGCCGCGTTGCTGGACGACCTGCCGAAGGCTCAGTGGCTTCTAGGTGACCGCGGCTACGACGCCGACTGGTTCAGGGATGCGCTCCAGGCCAAGGGCATCCAACCCTGCATCCCAGGGCGGCGGTCCCGCAACGAACCGGTCAGGTACGACAAGCGCCGCTACCGGCGACGTAGCCGCATCGAGATCATGTTCGGCCGCCTCAAGGACTGGCGCCGCGTCGCAACCCGCTACGACCGCTGCCCGACCGCCTTCTTCTCCGCCATCGCCCTCGCTGCCACCGTCATCTTCTGACTGTAGTCAACGAGTCCTGACCCTAGGAGCACAGACCTTGGTGTGGACTATTCGACGCGAGCACCTCGGCGGCGGGATGCTGGTCGGTCTCACCGCCCACGTTTAACGGATCGCGGCGCATTGCGCTCGCTTGTTCCAAAACGGCTGAGGGTCGTCCCTGACATCGATGGGCGGGGAAACCTTGGCGTTACCGAATTCCGTTTTCGGTTCGGCGCCTGAAGCCGTCGGCCAGGTGACTTTCAAACCTCGACACGTTCGAGCGCCGTATAATCACACTACAGCCATCGACCAATCTTCGGGCTTCCGATGAACACGACGCCTTCTGAAAGCCCGACCTTCGGACAAGTCCGAACCGCGACTCGGCCCGGACCTGTCCCAAACTGGTCAGCGCGAAGCCATGACCTGCGTCAGCTGACGGAGGCCCGTCTGCGCCACGGTGTGCGATGACAGGATCGCACCGGACGGCATGTCCATGGCGATCGCCTTTTCGTTCAGGACCGCGCCGTACAGCGCACGGGCTTCGCTCGCGCGGCCGGTCTGGGCATAGACGGCGGCGAGGTTAAGCATCAGTTCCGGGCTCTCGGGATTGGTGCGACGCTCGGCCAGCAAGGTCCGCTCGGCAGCCGCCAGATTACCCGACGCAATCTCCTGATACCCCGTGCGCTGCGGCCAACCGTCCTGGGCCATGGCCGGGGCCGCCATGCCCGCCGCCGCCACAAGCAACATCGAAACGACTCCACGCATCTCTTCTCTCCTATGTTTCACTTTTATGACGTTACGTTGTCATTTTTGTGAAACACGCGCAAGAGGCGAAAGATGCATAGTGGCATGCCATTATCGTACGCCCCCATGGCCGGACCGGGTGGGGGGAATGGACGGTTGTTTCACGGCCGCGAGGCGGACACGGGAGCGCTTTCCCGTGACGATAGAGACAGCCATGCCTGCCGCTGGGGGCGTCTCTCAACATCGCCTATCGGACACGCGAATGTGCGTCGGGAAGTCAGCCTGTCGCCTTCCAAGTGGAGTCTTCAGGCGCGGTGCGAACATTGCTGACCTCGGGGAGATGTCTGAATTCGTGTCGGGCCAAGGACGATAAGCGACGACGATTTGGAGGCACAGGCGGGTCTGTATTCCCCCCCGCCCGACATGCTTGGCGGGAAGGCCGTTACGTTCGAGGGAATCGCACGTCAGGGCCAAGTATGAGGTGATGACGCGGACCGCCGCCTCGATGCCTCGATTGCTACCGGACCGTAAAGTCTTGAGCGGCCGGGAGCCGGGACAACCCGCATGCGGGAGGCATCGCATAGTGAGGGCGTGTGCCGCGCCGTACGCGGCATAGCGCCACATAACGGATGGCGGCCCGGATCGCATCGGCTTCCACTCAGTTCCGCCCCACGCAAAAAGGGCGGCCCCGTGGGACCGCCCTTTTCCATCAACGCTTCGATCGCGAGATCAGAAGTCATTGCGATACTGCTCGTTGCCGATGAAGCCGAGCTTGCTGACCGCCGAGCGCTTGATGACCGCCAGGGTCTCGTCGACCTTGGCGTATTTGGCGTCGGGGGCCGGCTGGAAGTGCAGTTCCGGCTCGGGGTTCATGGCAGCGGTCTGATCCAGATACTGACGCAGCGTCACCTCGTCGACCGGCGACCCGTTCCAGGTCACCGTGCCGGCGGCGTCGATACCGACCTTGTTCTTGTCGGTGTTCACGACCGGCTGGTTGTTCTTCGAGTTGACCGGCAGGTCGACCTTCACCGCGTGAGTCTGGATCGGGATGGTGATGATGAACATGATGAGGAGCACGAGCATGACGTCGATCAACGGCGTCGTGTTCATGTCCATCATCGGCTCGCCATCATCGGATCCGGCGCTCATTGCCATGGCGTGCTAACTCCTATTGTGTCCGCCCGGCCGATCAGGCGCGGGGGTTGCCGCCGGGGGGCGGTTCGGAGATGAAGCCGACACGGGCGAAACCGGCCTGCTGCATCGTGTAGATGGTGCCACCGATGCACCGATACGGCGTATTCACGTCACCGCGAATATGCGCCTCGGGCAGCGATTCGGGGGTGATGTTGGCACCCAGCCGCTCGACCTCGGCCTTCAGCTTGTCGACCGCGCGGGTGCGCAGCTCGTCCGAGGTGACCGGGGTCAGACCCCAATATACCTTGCACTGTCCGTTTTCGCTGGTGACCGAGAGCGATACGTTTTCCGGCTTCGTCGTGGTCGGATCGAAGCGGACGCTCGGCAGCTTCAGCGGAACGGTCTGAATCACGACCGGAACCGCGATCAGGAAGATGATGAGGAGCACCAGCATGACGTCCACGAGGGGCGTCGTGTTGATCTCCGACATCGGTTTCTCGGCGGAGTCACCGCCAACGCTCATCGCCATGAGAGAGCTATCCTATCCATGCATTCTATCACCGTCCCCGACAGGGCACGGCGGGGGGTGGCGGGGCCGTGTCCCGAAGGACCGGTCCCCGCCCCCTTAGGCTCAGGCGCGGGTCTGAACGCCACCAGCCTGACCGGCGGTGGTCGTCGCCGGGGCCGCCTTGACGGTGGCCGGCTTGGCAGCGGCGCCCGACGCGATGGCGGGACGAACCGCACCGTTCGAGGCCAGGAAGCCCAGAACGTCGTTCGAGAACGACGACAGGTCTTCGGCGATGCTCTTGTTACGACGCTGCAGCCAGTTGAAGGCGAGCACGGCCGGAACCGCGACGACCAGACCCAGCGCGGTCATGATGAGCGCTTCACCGACCGGACCGGCGACCGCGTCGATCGACGCCTGGCCCGACGAGCCGATCTTGATGAGCGCGCGGTAGATGCCGATAACCGTACCGAACAGACCGATGAACGGCGCGGTCGCACCGACGGTCGCCAGGAAAGCGAGACCGCCGCCCAGCTTCGAGTTGATCGCGGCTTCCGAACGCGCCAGCGAACCGTGCAGCCAGTCATGCGCCTCGACCGGATCGGTCAGCTTCGAATGCTGGTCCTGCGCGGCCAGACCGTCGTCGACGATCTGCTTGTAGGCCGAGTTCTTCTCGAGCTTGGCCGAACCCTCGCGCAGCGAGTTCGACGACCAGAAGCTCTGACGCACGCGCTTGGCCTGGTTGATGATCTTCTGCTGCTCGAACAGCTTCGAGAACAGGATGTAGAACGACACGATCGACATCAAGCAGAGGATGGTGAACACCGACTGCGAGATGAGGCCGCCTTCCTTCAGGGCCTGGCCGAGACCGTAGGGGTTTTCGGCACCGGCCGCGGCGCCGCCCGCGGCGAGGATGGTGGTGAGCATGGTTGGTTAGGTCCTCTGACTAAAGCGTTTAAGTTTTGAACCGGCTTTTCGCCGTTATTCCTGTGGCAGCTGCCAACGGATGTTAAGCGTGTACGACGACGCAATCGGATTGCCCGCGGCATCCTGCGCCGGGGTGAACCGGACACGCGCCTTCGAAATGCGGCACGTGGCATCGTCCAGCGCCCGGTTGCCGCTGCTCGACAGGATCGAGCAATCGGTCACGCGGCCATCGGTACCGATCGACAGCTTGGCCGACACGCGGCCTTCCGCGCCTTCGCGCTGGGCCGAGGGCGGATAAGCGTCGGGACCGAAATACTGGCCCGGGTTACCGCGCAGACCAGCGGCCTTCGAAACCGTCGGCGGTGCCGGCGGCGCAGGCGGAGCCGGCGGCGCAGGCGGGGCCGGCGGCGCGGTCGGCTGGCTCAGCGGGATGATGCTCGTCGTCGTGACCGCGGGCGCCGGAACAGGCAGCGTCACGATCGGCGGCGGCGTGACCACCGTGGTCGGCGGCGGAGGCAGGTTGGGCTGCTCCGGCGGCGGGGGCGGTGGTTCGTCCGGCGGGGGTGGGGGCGGCGGCTCTTCCACGTTGAACGTGTCAAGCTTTTCGGTCGCCTTCTTCACGTACTGGTATGCCAGTCCCGTGACGAAGGCGTAGCCCAGGGCTGCGTGGATGAGCACGACGATAACGATCGCGACCACCTTGCCCCCGGACATCTTCTGGTCAGTATAGGCCATTCAGCAACGAAACTCCTCAGTCTGCCAGTTTCGCCTCGCCGTAGCGTGGGGACGTGGGAAACTCCTGCCATGCTCTTACGGCATGCGGCAGAGCCTTGGACCCTATCGTCACGGGTGGCGCGGTGCAATCGGTTTGTCGGACGTAATAAACGTACAATAGCACGATGACGGAATTATTTCTGTACCGTTAACATAGGAAGGAGTAGCGCGGAGTGATGAATCCGTTGTCCCATGCCGTTTCCCGGGCCGTCCGCATCGGTGCCATGACGCTGATGATTCCCGCCCCGATGATGCTTTCGTCCGCGAATCCCGCGACCGCCCAGGTGATGACGATGCCCTCCCGCCAGCCGATGGTGGGAATCGCCGCGCCGTCTGGCCCGGGCTATGCCGATCTGGCCGATCTCGTGTTGTCGGCACCGGTCATCGCGGACGTCACCATCCGCTCGACGACCGCGATCAAGGGGGCCGAGGCGGCGGGCGTCGCACCGGGGCATCAGCGACTCTATATCGAGGCCGATGTCGGCACGCTGCTGCGCGGTGCGGGTGGGCTGCCGGCGCGGATCGGCTATCTGTTCGACGCGGCGACCGATGCACGGGGACGTGCCCCCAAGCTGCGCAAGACGCGGGTGCTGATCTATGCCCGCCGCGTCCCGAACGCCCCGGATCAGGTGCAGCTTGTCGCGCCCGACGCGCAGCTGCCCTGGGCCCCCGACACCGAACAGCGCAGCCGCGCGATCGCGCGCGATGCGCTGTCCCCCGATGCGCCGCCGGTCATCACCGGCGTCGGCAATGCCTTTTACGTGCCCGGCGTCCTTCCCGGCGAGGGCGAGACGCAGATCTTCCTGACGACATCCAACAACCGCCCGGTCTCGCTATCCGTGCTGCGCCGTCCAGGCGAAGAGCGCCGCTGGGCCGTCGCATTGAGCGAGATCGTCGACGAGGCGGCCGCCCCGCCGGCGCGCGACACGCTGCTCTGGTATCGCCTGGCCTGCGCTCTGCCGGAAGCGCTGCCCGAGCACAGCACCGCGTCGCTGTCGCCCGACAATGCGCAAGCGGCGCGCGAGGATTATCGATATGTGATCCAGAAGCTCGGTCCGTGCGGGCGGACGCGTCAGGTACCGACCGAGAGCAACTGACCGGTGACGGCATGGGCGGCGGCGAGATAGGCGACCGCCGCCGCGACCGTGTCCGGCCCGGCATCCGGGGTCGGCACCACGGCATTGATGCGGGCACCGGGTGCCGCCATGACCGCGAGCGGGGCTATCGCCGCCTCCACCATCGCCTGGTCGAGCGAATCGCGGCCCGGCAGGATGACGATCACCAGATCGCCACCGGGATGGGCCGCCACCGTGCGGCGGATATCGGCGTCCGGGGCCAGATCGATACGCCGCGCGGTCATCGCGGTCAGCGGCGGTGGCGGACCAGCGTGATACCGATCGCCTCGCCATCCTCGGCGATGGCCAGCTTCACGATCTTCACCTTCACCCGGCGCACCCGCTGATCCTGAAGGAACAGCGTGTCGCAGATATGGTCCGCAACCCCTTCGATCAGCGTGAAATGCACGCCTTCCGGCAGGACGGTGGCCGCATGCTTCAGATCGAGATAATTCTTCGACTCGGATAGCGGCGTATCGGGCGTGTAATGCTCGGGACAGTCGAGATCGACGGTCAACGAGATCCGCAGCGGCTGCGGCAGGTGCGTTTCCTCGGAGTAAATGCCGGTCAGCACCTGGACTTCGAGGTCATGGACTTCAAGCTGGAGACGGTCTTCCATGACAGCGCCTCTAGCAGAGCATGCGGCCAAGGGAAGCATGGGCTTGCATCGCGCCCGCCACGGGTTAAGGGCGCGCGTCCCCTCCCGGCGATCGGACCCTGCCCTTTTGTCCCAGACGATCGATCTCATCCCGCTCGACGCGGTCGACCCGGCTTTGGTCGAGGCGTTGCTCGACCGCGCCTTTCCGCCGGGACGCCAGTCGCGTACCGCCTACCGCGTGCGGGGATCGGTGGCACCGGTGGCTTCGCTCTGCTTCGCGGCGCTGGCGGGCGACGGTACGCTGATCGGGTCGATCCAGTGCTGGCCGATCGCGCTGACCGATGAGGCGGCAACGCGCTGGCCGCTGATCATGATCGGGCCGGTCGCGGTCGCGCCCGACCGTCAGCGCGACGGGATCGGCCGGCGGCTGTTCCTGCACATGCTGGCCACCGCCGAGCGAGAGGGGCTGAACCGCGCGATGATGCTGATCGGCGATCCCGAATATTATGGCCGCTTCTTCGGCTTCTCGGCGGAGCGGACCGCGCGGTGGGCGCTGCCCGGCCCGGTCGAGCGGCACCGCCTGCTGGCGCGCGGGCCGGACGTGCCCGACCGGGCGGGGATGCTGGGGCCGGGCGACGCGGGCTTTACGGCGCAGGCTTCGATCCCTACCTCGAACTGATCATGCCCATGGCGCCGCCCCCCGACCTGTCCTCCCTGAGCCTCGCCGAGATCGTGCGTGCGATGGAGGAGCAGAAGCTGCCGCCCGTATCGCACTGGAATCCCACCCATTGCGGCGACAGCGAGATGCGGATCGCGCGCGACGGCACCTGGTATCATCAGGGCAGCCCGATCGGCCGCCCCGCCATGGTGCGCCTGTTCTCGACGATCCTGCGCCGCGAGTCGGATGGCCGCCATGTGCTGGTCACCCCGGTCGAAAAGCTCGACATCGCGGTCGAGGATGCGCCCTTCGTCGCCACCGTGCTGAAGGCCGAGGGCGAAGGGCGCGACGGCCGCCTGGTGTTCCAGCTCAACACCGGCGATCTGGTCGCGGCCGGCCCCGACCATGGCCTGCACTTCGAAGAGGGTGAGGACGGCCCCCGCCCCTATCTGCATGTCCGCGACGGGCTGGAGGCGCTGATTGCGCGGCCGGTCTATTACGAACTGGCCGAACGTGC
Organism: Sphingomonas sp. NPDC019816; assembly: GCF_050274375.1. Taxonomy (NCBI): domain Bacteria; kingdom Pseudomonadati; phylum Pseudomonadota; class Alphaproteobacteria; order Sphingomonadales; family Sphingomonadaceae; genus Sphingomonas; species Sphingomonas sp. NPDC019816. Next base: position 7,184 of record NZ_JBNNOB010000091.1, on the reverse strand, counting down.
GCTGGCGAGTGGCGATTCGACACCGGGCGTCTGGAGCAACGGCGCGTTCTTTCCACTGACCGCTGCGGAGCCGGCATGACGCTGGCCGAAAGGCTGGCGGAGGCGATGACACGTATCCCGATCGGCGAATTGCTGACCGGTGACGGCGTCGAAAGCCACGAGATGGCAGCCGTGCCGACGGCGGCGGCCGTACTGGTGCCGGTCACGGACCGTGCCGAGCCGGGCGTCGTGCTGACTCAGCGCACCGAGACGCTGCGCAACCATGCCGGGCAGATCGCCTTTCCCGGTGGGCGCGCCGATCCGGGCGACAGCGATCTGGTCGCGACCGCGCTGCGCGAGGCGGAGGAGGAGATCGGCCTGCCCCCGCGTGCGGTCACCATCGTCGGCCTCGCCGACCGCTATCGCACCGTCACCGGGTTCGAGGTGACGCCGGTGCTGGGCGTGATCCCGCCCGACTTGGCCCTCATCCCGTCCGAGGCGGAGGTCGCGAGCCTGTTCGAGGTGCCGCTGGCCTATCTCCTCGATCCCGCCCATCACCACCGGGTCAGCGCGCCGTGGCGCGGACGGACCCGCCATTTCTACGAGATATTATGGAACGACCGGCGCATCTGGGGCGCGACCGCGGCGATGATCGTCAACCTGTCGCGGCGGCTGCAATGGGCATGAATCCCGCCACCATGCCCTGGGCCGATCGCGACGACCTGATCGCGCTGGCCGCCACATTGGAGGCGCGTTTCGTCGGCGGCGCGGTGCGCGATTCGCTGCTGGGTCACGCCGTCGCCGACATCGATCTGGCCACGCCGCGGTCGCCCGAGACCGTCATCGCGAGGGTGCGCGACAGCGGGTTCAAAGCGGTGCCGACGGGCATCGCGCATGGCACCATCACCGCCGTCCTGCCGGATGGCCCGGTCGAGGTGACGACGCTACGCCGTGACGTGTCGACCGATGGCCGCCATGCCGTGGTCGCCTTCACCGACGACTGGCGTGAGGACGCGGCGCGGCGCGACTTCACGATGAACGCGCTCTATGCCGATCCCCGGACGGGGGCGCTGTTCGACTATTTCGGTGGGCTGGACGACCTGAAGGCCGGTCGCGTCCGCTTCATCGGCGATCCGTTGCAGCGGATCGCTGAGGATCACCTGCGCATCCTGCGCTTCTTCCGCTTCCACGCCCGCTTCGGCGAGACGATCGACGAGGCGGGGCTGGCCGCCTGTACCGCGCGCGCCAACGACCTGATGGCCCTGTCGCGCGAACGAATCGCGGCGGAACTGCTCAAGCTGCTGGTCGCGGCGCGCGCGGTGCCCGTCTTCGCGCTGATGGTCGAACGCGGCATCCTGCGTGCGGTGATCCCGGAAATCGATGCGGAGGGTGCAGAACGGTTCGCGGTGCTGGCGGAGCGCGAGCAGGCGGCGGGTGTTGCCCCCGACGCCATCCGCCGCCTCGCCGCGCTGCTGCCGCCGCAAGCCGCCGAAGCGGTGGGCGCGCGCTTGAAGCTGTCCAACGCCGATCGCAAGCGCCTGATCGCCGCGGGCGCCGGGCCGGGTGAGGAAGGGCCGCGCGCGCTGGCCTATCGCGTCGGGGTCGCGGGCGCGGTCGACCGGCTCCTGCTGGCCGGCGAATCGGTCGAGACGATTCGCGACTGGGCGCCCCCCACCCTGCCGCTGACCGGCGGGGCGCTGGTCGCGCGCGGGATCGGCAAGGGGCCGGAGGTGGCGCGGCTGCTGCGCCAGATCGAGACCCGGTGGATCGCGGAGGGTTTTCCCGATGAATCGCGCGTCGCCGAACTGGCCGACGCGGCGGTGGCTCAGGCCTGAGCCGCGATCATCGCCCAGGCGGCATCGGGATCGAGCGGGCGGGCATAGACATAGCCCTGCCCATAGGTGCAACCGAGCGCGGCCAGCGTCTGGCCCAGCTCGACCGTCTCGATCCCCTCGGCGGTGGTCTTCATGCCCAGCGCCTGGGCGAGGCCGAGCACGGCGCGCACGATCGCGATCTTGTCGCGGTCGGCCAGCATCCCCGACACGAAGCTGCGATCGATCTTCAGCACGTCGATGGGCAGGCGCTGAAGATAGGCCATGCTGGAATAACCGGTGCCGAAATCGTCCATCGCGATCGTGGTGCCCAGCGTCTTGAGCGCCTCCATGATCCCGGTCACCCGGTCCGGGTCGCCGACGATCGCGCTTTCGGTCAGCTCCAGCATCAGGCGGTCCCCGGACAGGCCCGTGCGACTCAGCGTCTGCCCGATCACGTCGGGGATCACGTCGCGCTGCAACTGGATGGCCGAGACGTTGACCGACATGCGGATGCCGCAATGCCCCCCGGTCCTGCGGTCCCATTCGGTCAACTGCGCCAGCGCCTGATCGATGGCCCACCGACCCAGCGGCACGATCAGGCCCGATTCCTCGGCGACGGGGATGAAGTCGGACGGGAAATGCTCGCGCCCTTCGGCATCGCGCCACCGTGCGAGCGCCTCGAACGAGACGACCTGGCCCGTGGTCAGGTCGCAAATGGGTTGATAGGCGAGATGCAGTTCCTCGCGCTCGATGGCGTGGCGAAGCGCGGTTTCCATTGCGAACTGCGCACGCGCCCGCGTGAACGCCTGGGGATGATAGACCTGGGTCCGGCCCGCGCTCTTGGTCTGTTTCACCGCGAATTGCGCGTGGCGGATCAGCTCCTCGGCATCACCGTCCTGGTCGGCCCCGAAGGCGATACCGATCGATCCTTCGACATTGACCTCGAAATCGGTCAGCCGGAACGGCGCGGCCAGCGCCCGTTCGATCCGTTCGGCCAGGACATGCGCCTCGTCCCCGCCACTGTCGATCATCATCAGCACGCCGAACTCGTTACCGCCGATCCGGCCGATCGAGTCGCGCGAACGCAACGCCCCCTTCAACCGCCGCGCGACGGTGATGAGCAATTCGTCGGCGACCAGCGAGCCCATGCACGCGTTCAAGCGGCCGAACCGGTTGAGATCGACCACCAACACCGCATGCGCCTGTCCGGCCGCCATCACCGTTTCGATCAGGTCGCCAAAGCCCTGCCGGTTGGGAAGGCCGGTCAGGCTGTCGGTGGTCATCTCGCGGCGCAGGCTACGCTCGGTATGATGCTGCGCGGTATGATCGACCAGCATCAGCACGAAGTTATGGGGACCGTCCTGCGCTGACCGCGCCAAGGTCGCCTGAAAATAGCGGCGGTCGATCACGTCGCCGAACGCGATCGGAAATTCGATCGACTCGCGCTGCGCCCCGGCGAGTTCCTCGACGCGCAGGCTCAACGCCGCGATCAGCATCGGCAGTACGCTCACCTCGTTCAGGCCGGCGCGGCGAAAGGCGGTATTGCAGGTCACCAGGATCGGGCGTCCCTCGACCAGCGCGATCTCGGCGGCGGGGATGGCCATGATTCCCACCGCGCACGACGTCAGTGTCGCGCGGTGACGCGTCCGGGCACGCGGCGGGGGACAAGCGATCGAAGCCATCGCCGCATGGTGTAAGGGCAAGAAGGTTAAAAGCCCCTAAAATCCGCGCGCCGATCGTATCCAAAAACGGTTTGGATCTCGCGTTTCGCCACAAGACCCCGACAGGCTATTGCCGGGCCGTCAGCCGAACCGGTTGTCGCGCGGGAAACCGGTCGGTGGCATCCGCCCCGCCGCCCCGCGCGCGGTACGCCAGGCGGACAGGTCTGCCTCGGTCCGCACCCGCCCCGTCTCACCGCCCATCGGCCAGCTCAACCCGTCCTTGAAGACGAAGGTCGTCGCATCCGACAGCCCGCCGTCGCGGTAGCGCTGCAACTGGACACCGGTCCCGCGCGACAGCTCGACGAACTCGGTCACTGGGAAGACCAGCAATTTGCGATTGTCGCCGATCGCCGCGACATAATCGTCCTCCGCGCCCACCGGCCGCACCACCTTCAGGCTGGCGCCCGCACGCGGGGTCAGCACCGTCTTGCCCTTGCGGGTCTCGGCGATGGTGTCGGCGGTCGGCACGATGAAGCCGCGCCCGTCCGAGGCGGCGACCAGCAGCTTGGGGCTGCGCGCGGCGGGCAGGAAGCCGACGATGCCGATCGATCCGTCCAGGTCGATCATCGCGCGCACCGGCTCGCCAAAGCCGCGTCCGCCGGGCAGCTTGTCGGCGGCCAGCGTGAAGAACCGTCCGTTCGCCGCCGCCAGCAACAGCTTGTCGGTGGTCTGCGCATGGAAGGCGAAGGCGGGGCCGTCGCCTTCCTTGAACTTGGCGGTGTCGGCCGAGGCGAGGTCGACATGCCCCTTCATCGCGCGGATCCAGCCGCGCTGCGACAGGATGACGGTGATCGGCTCGCGCTCGATCATCGCTTCCAAGGGTATGTCGCGAGTCGGCGCGGCTTCCTCGATCAGCGTGCGGCGTGCGCCCAGCGCGGTTTCGGGACCATAGCGATCACGGATCTTGCCCAGATCCTTCTTCATCCGCGTCCGCTGGCGCGCCTCGGAACCAAGCAGCAGCGTCAGCTGCTCGCGTTCCTTGTCGAGCTTGTCGCGCTCGCCGCGAATCTCGAACTCTTCCAGCCGCCGCAAGCTACGCAGCCGCATGTTGAGGATAGCCTCGGCCTGACGGTCGGTCAGGCGGAACTCCGCGATCATCACCGCCTTGGGCTCATCCTCGGTACGGATGATCTCGATCACCCGATCGAGGTTGAGATAGGCGACCAGATAGCCGTCGAGCAGCTCGATCCGGTCGGCGATCTTGCCCAGGCGATGCTCGGAGCGACGCCGCAGCACCACGAACTGATGCTCGACCCAGGCGGCCAGCGCCTCGCGCAAGGACATGACGCGTGGGGTGCGGTCCTTGTCGAGCACGTTGAGGTTCAGGCTGACCCGCGTCTCCAGGTCGGAGAAGCGGAACAGCCCATCCATCAGCACCTGCGGATCGACGGTGCGCGCGCGCGGTTCGAGGACGATGCGGACCTGCGCATCCGACTCGTCGCGCACATCGGCCAGGATCGGCAGCTTCTTGTCGTTGATGAGCGTGGCGATCTGTTCGATCAGCTTGCCCTTGGCGACACCGTAAGGAATCTCGCTGATGACGATCTGCCAGCCGCCGCCCTTCTCACGCTCGATCTCCCAGCGGGCGCGGACGCGGAAGCCACCCCGGCCGGTCGTATAGCTTTCACGCAATATGGCGGGCGCATCCACGACCAGGCCGCCGGTCGGAAAATCCGGTCCCTTGACCAGCGCCAGGATCGCATCGTCATCGGCGTCGGGCCGATCGACCAGCAGGATCGCGGCCTCCAGCAGTTCGGCGGCGTTGTGCGGCGGGATGCTGGTCGCCATGCCGACCGCGATGCCGCTTGCGCCATTGGCCAGCAGGTTCGGGAACAGGCCGGGGAACAGCTCCGGCTCCTGCTCTTCGCCATTATAGGTCGGGCGATAGGCGACGGCGTCCTCGTCCAGCCCGTCCATCAGATCGATCGCGACCTGGGTCAGCCGTGCCTCGGTGTAACGATAGGCAGCGGCGTTATCGCCGTCGATATTGCCGAAATTGCCCTGCCCGTCGACCAGCGGGTAACGCAGCGCGAAATCCTGAGCGAGGCGGACCATCGCGTCATAGACCGACTGGTCGCCATGCGGATGATATTTACCGATCACGTCGCCGACGACGCGCGCGCACTTTTTATACCCCGCCGCCGGATCGAGCTTCAGCAGCCGCATCGCCCAAAGCAGCCGCCGGTGAACGGGCTTCAGCCCATCGCGCACATCGGGCAGCGAACGCGCGGTGATCGTGGACAGTGCATAGACCAGATACCGTTCCGACAGCGCGCTGTCGAACGGGGCATCCAAGATGCCGACGGGAGGATTGTCGCGGAGATCGATCGCCATGGAGCCAAGGCTTCTAGCAAGCGTTGCGCGCAAGGACAATCGGCGGGATCAAAAAGGGAACACGTCGACGCGATTCGACAAAGCGGGCGCGATGGGGATCGCGCCCGCTTCGTGTTCGACGAAGCCGGCCGGATCAGGCCGGGTTCGCCTGGACCTGGGCCACATCCTGCTGGAAATGATCGCCAGCGGCCACCGTGCAGTTCTGGAAGGCGACGGGGGTGAAGGTCTCGACCCCGGCGACCGTCTCGTCGGTCACTGCCTTGCCCTTGGCATTATGGGCGGGCGCGAAGGCCACGGCTTCGGGACGGAAAGTGGCGAGGACGTCGGCGGTATCGCGGCACGCGACCGTGCGTTCGGCCTTGCCGTTCTTGACCACCGCGATCGCTTCCATGCCGTTGGCGAGCGGTATGCGCGCCTGTTCCCAGACCTGCGCATGATGCGCCACAGGCATCGGCCGCGCGACGGCGACACCCGCCGTCAGCATCAGAGCCCCACCAACAACACCGATCATCAGCTTGTTCATGACTACCTCCTTTGCAAGCACAGACAAAACCCTCTACTTGCACGGACGGTTTCCATAACTTTCGACCTTACCGATTTTTAATCCTTCATCTATACATGTTTCATGATGTACTGATGATGACGGAGCCTTCATCTTTTCCCCTTGGCTACCGCGCGAGCCGATGCCAGGCGCCCAGCTCCATTGCGCCCGCCCCTACCTTCCATTATAGGCCCGCCCATCCCGCCTCGGGCCTCAGCATGGGGGCGCCGGGGCTGTACTCATTTCAGGGGACCGCCGCATGGCTCGCCGCCGCCAAATCTACGAAGGCAAGGCCAAGATCCTGTACGAGGGCCCCGAGCCCGGCACGCTGATCCAGTATTTCAAGGACGACGCCACCGCGTTCAATGCCCAGAAGAAGGGCACGATCAACGGCAAGGGTGTGCTGAACAACCGCATCTCCGAGCATGTCTTCACCATGCTCGACCATATCGGTGTCCCGACCCACTTCATCCGCCGCCTGAACATGCGCGAGCAGCTGATCCGCCAGGTCGAGATCGTGCCGATCGAGGTCGTGGTGCGCAACGTCGCGGCGGGCTCGCTGTCGAAGCGTCTCGGCATCGAAGAGGGCGTGAAGCTGCCCCGCACGATCATCGAATATTATTACAAGGACGATGCGCTGGGCGACCCGATGGTCACCGACGAGCATATCGCCTGTTTCGGCTGGGCCAGCCAGGAAGAGATGCACGACATCGCCGACCTGGCGATCCGCGTGAACGACTTCCTGTCGGGCATGTTCGCCGCGATCGGCATCCGCCTGGTCGACTTCAAGCTGGA
>NZ_JBNNOB010000090.1:0-15577 GCF_050274375.1 Sphingomonas sp. NPDC019816 | reverse complement strand
GTTGGTTGGTGTGGGGGCGCCTCCACAGGCGGGCAGTGTGAGGCGATGCCCCACCCCAACCCCTCCCCTGAAGGGGAGGGGCTCGCGTTGCTTCGATACGATGTCATCGCGATCTAGGCGTCGGGGTTTGCATACCCTTCCTCCGTTCGCACTGAGCGAAGTCGAAATGCGCGCGGGTGTCCCTTGGCCTTCGACTTCGCTCAGGCTGAACGGGGGTGGGGGGCTTACCCCACCGGCTTCAACGTCGCCGAGTCGATGTGCCAGCGTCGTTGCTCCGCGCTCGCGCCGGGCACGTCATTGACCCGGCGCACGACATATTGGCCGGTGAAACGCTGTTCCTTCCCGTTGTCGAGCTGGGCATCGACCGTCACCGGCACGGTCGCATAGACCGACCCCGCCGCGCCCTCGCTGGGCTCCATGCGGCCGATCGTCACGCGGGTCGCGCGGGTGTCGGCAAAGCCCTTCTGGAAATCGGCGAAGCGCTGGCCCGGCCGGCCGTTCAGGCCCCATTGGATCCAGGCGGTCGAATAGTCATGTGCGTTGATCGCGGCATAATAGCGCCGGACCACGGCGGCGGCGGCCGCATCGCTCTTGGGATCGACCGAGCAGCCCGGCGTCGTCTTCGCCTCATCGCCGAGCAGCGCGCAGCCGCGCGCGATCTCGTCCTCGATGATCGCACAGCTGTTGGCGGCGTTGCACGGAGGATGGGTGGCGGGCGAGACCGAGGTGCAGATCTTCACCAGACGATCCGCCGCCGCCTTCCCCCGATCGGCGGCGCAAGACAGCACGCCCTGCGGTTCGGCGGGGCGGCTGATCGGTTGCGCTGTCGCAGCGGCCTCCGGGGGCTGCGTGTCGCTCGCGCCGGGCGAGGGGGTGGCGCTGGCCGCTGGCGTGGGGCCGGCGGTGTTGATGGTATAGGTATCGTCCTGACCGCCATCGCCGCGACCACAGGCGGCAAGGAGCGGCAGCAACGCGGCGGCGCCGATCCAGTGCGTCAGGCGGCGGGGGGCGGGGCGTGTCATTCGCAGGTTTCCGGTAAAATCCATGCGCCCACAACGCGGGTTACGGCGACCGGCTCCCGCCGGTTGCGCTGAAGCACCCGGCGCCGGCGATCAGCGCGACAGGGCGATCAGCTGCGCCACGCCTTGCGTCCGGGTCTTGGCGAAGACGGCGGCGCGGTGATCCTCGATCGTCTTGGGCGACAGGCCGAGCAGCCCGGCCATCGCCTTGTTGCCATGGCCCTGCACCATCAGGTCGAACACCTGCCGCTCGCGCGGGGACAGCTCGGCGAGGCGTGCCGCCGCCGCACGCCGGTCGCGCGACCAGGCGACCCCCTCGCGCAGCGAGGCGGACAGGCGCGCCTCGTCGATCGGCTTCTCCAGATAATCCAGCCCGCCATGCCGCCGCACCGCATCGACCGCATGCGCGGTCGTCGGCCAGGCGGTGATGAACAGGATCGCCACATGCGGGTCCAGCGCGCGCAGACGGTCGGCGAAGCCGAACCCGTCCAGATCGCCCATCATCACGTCGCTGACCACCGCATGCGCCGGTATCGCGCCATATCGCTCCAGCAAATCGGCGGGATCGCAAAAGGCGCGGGTGACGAAGCCCTGCCGCGCGAGCATGCGCGCGATCGCCGCGCCCAGATCGGGATCGTCGTCGACGACATGGACGATCGCGGCGTCGGGATCTGGAAAGGGCGACATCAGCGGGCCTCGACCAGTGGCAGGGACAGCGCGGCGACCACCATGCCGTCGGGCGATTGATCGCGCGACAGGGTGCCGCCATGCGCCTCGGCGATGGCGCGCGCGATGAAGGTGCCGACACCCATGCCGCCATCCTTGGGGGCGGACAGCGGCGCGGTGCGGTTGGTCACCGACAATATCGCCCGGTCCCCGTCGACGGCGGCCGACAGCGTCACGGGCGGCGGCGGGTCCAGCGCGCGGGCGGCCTGCACGGCGTTGCGCACCAGGTTCATCAGCGCCTGCGCCAGCTCCACCTCCTGCGCCAGGACGGCGCGGTCGGGTGCGACGCCGCCGATCTCCAGCGGCACGCCCGCGTCGCGCGCCTCCGCCCGCGCGAGGGGGACGACCATCTCGACCAGCGCGGCGATGGCGACCGGCTGTGGCCGGTCGGCGGCATGACCGCCGAAAAGGCGCAGGCGGCGGATCATCGTCGCCAGATGATCGGCCTTGCGATCGATCAGCGCCGCGCTCTCGGCGATCTCGCCACCCAGATCGGCGGTCAGGCTGCGCAGATGCCGCGCCTCGATCGCCAGGGTGGATAGCGGCTGGCTCGCCTCGTGGATCACCGCCACCGACATGGCGCGCAAGGTCTTGAGCCGTTCGGCCTGGAACAACAGCCGGTCGCGCCGCTCCAGCTTGGCGCGCGCGGCGGCCTGCGCATCGGCGAAGCTGCCCGCCAGATAGCCGGCGACGACGATGGTCGCGAGCGCCAGGTGACGCTGCAACCGTTCGGGCGTGCCCATCATGCCCGCCGTATCGGGCAGGACGAGCAGGACGATGACCAGCAAGGCGCCCCAGGCGACCGCACGCCCGAAGCGCAGCCCGATCCAGGCGACCGCGACCAGGACCGGCGCCGGCTGCATCCCCAGCCCACCGGCCTCCAGCACCCGCGACAGCCCAAGGCCCAGCGCCAGCACCATGACCGTCTCGACCATCGCCGCGACGGAAGGACGCCCCAGCCGCAGCGGATCGCCGCGCCCGCGCCCCCCCGCACCCAGGTCCGCGATCCACAGCAGCGGCGGCGCGACGAACAGCGTGCCGAGCAGGTCGCCGACAACGAAGGCGGACAGCGAGACGATGACCTCACGCATGTTGGTCACCCCGGTCAGCTCGGGATTATGAATCGCCTGCGGTACCGCCAACGCCGCGCCGACGAGCGGGGCCAGCGTGGCCGCCAGTCCGAACGGCATGGGCGCACTGAGCAGGGTGGCGCGGCGACGGGTGGCGAGCCACTGAATGCCCGCGATCGTCAGGCCATAGGCCAGGACGGGGCGGACGATGCCCCACACCGTCATCGCGCCCCCGGCCCAGTCGAACGCGATGAACCCGAACACCGCATTGTCGACGATTTCGATCAACGCGATCACCGGGGTCAGTCGCCACCCCAACCGCCACATCAGCGCCAGGCGAAGCCCGGCGGCGGGGAACCAGAGCGAATAGAAACCCGATCCGCTCCACAGATGCGAAAGCCGGTGCGCGGCGGCGAAGGCCAGCGCATAGAGCGCGAGCGCCAGCCATTCCCGGCGGCCGAACGCCCAGAACCGGCGCAGGCCCGCCGCCCCCCCGGCCGGGTCGGCGGTGGGCGCTGGAAAAAGGCGGGGCAGCGCGATCATGCCATCGTGTCTGGATCAGCGACCGCGCCGGCGGCATCCGGGAAAAACCCGGATTGATCGGTCAGATCGAGGGTGCGACCGGCGGAGGCGTGGGGGCGGGTGCCGCCTGGTCGCCGGACTCTTGCGAAGGGGGTTCGCCGGGCGCGGTATTGGGAGTGCCGACGACCGGACCGGTCACGATGGGCGCGGGCGCCGTCACCGGGGCGACCAGCGCGGCATTCTCGATCAGATCGAGCGCCTGACGCGCCAGCACATAGCGGCGCGCGGCACGTTGCCACGCCTGGGCCGAGGTGGCGTTGGCACCGGGCAGACGCGCGACCGCCGCGCGTGCCGCCTCCACCTGTCCGCCGTCCAGCAATCGCTGCGCGCGCGCCAGCCGGTCGTTGGGGTTGGACGAGGGCGCGCTCGCCTCACGGATGACGATCAACCGGCCGAGCTCCTGTCGAAGCCCTTCCCACCAGCCGTCGCTGGCGTTGACGACCAGCTCGGGGCTGAGCGTGTCGAGGCCCTGGCGCAAACTCTCCAGCGTGACCGGCTGGCGCGCGGCGGTGATCAGCACGGTGACCGCGCGGGGTTCGCTGGCGCCGAAGCGGGTGCGCAGCTGCTCCTCCAGATAGCCCAGCGGCTGGCCCCGATCGATGGCGCGGCGCGCGGCGGCGGCGACCAGGATCGATTCGGCACGCCCTGCCTGCGTGCCCGCCGCGGCGGAGTCGGTGGCGATGGCGGCGGCGCGCGCCTCCAGCGTGGCGAGCTGCGCGGCGAGTGCGGCCTCGCGCGTCGCCAGCGCCACCGGATCGGCGACGGCGGTGCGGGCGGCATCGTTGCCGGGTGCGTCGGTGGTGGTGCCGCCGGGCTTGGCGGTGACGGCGCGCGGGGCGGGGGTACCGGTTCCGCCGAACCAGGACAGGTTGCGCATCGCATAGGCCATCAGGATCAGCCCGGCGGCGAAGGCCAGCAGGATCAGCGCGATGGTCGCGCCCGGTCGGGGCCCGCGTGATCGCGGTCGGTCGAGTGGCGCGAAGTCGTTCATGCGCCGCTTATCCCCGTGGCGGCTGTCCGGGTCAACGCCCGCGCGGCGGCGATCATCGCATCGTCGCGCGGCGCCCCGGCGAGCGCCACCGCGCGCCACCCCGGTCCGGCGGCGGCCGCCGTCTTGGCGCTGATCGCGACCAGCGCGATGGCGGCCCGTTCCACGCCATGATCATCGACCAGTCGGGCGAGCCGCGCCGCCGCGCGGGCCGAGTGCAGCAGGACGATGGTGCCGGTCAGATCGCGCACGGTGTCGGGCGGGATGTCGATCGGTTCGGCGGCATAGACGATGCGCACCACCGCGTCCGTCGCCACCCGATCGCGCCCCGCCAGATGGAGCAGCCGCGCGAAACCGCCGGCCCGCGCCGCCGCGACCACCGCCGCGGCATCGGTGTCGCCGGTCAGTACCACCGACAGACCGGCGGCGCGCGCGGCGGCGGCGGTGGCGGGGCCGACCGCGATCACCGGTCGATCGGCCAGCCGGGCCAGCGCGGGGCCGGCGAGCCGGACACCCTGCGCACTGGTGAAGAGCAGGGCATCGACCTCGGCCGGGTCGGGCGGCGTCCAGTCCAGCGCCCGGGCGGCGAAAAGGGGCAGCGACCGCGCCGCCAGCCCGGCATCATGCAATGCGGCGATCGTCGCGGCATTGCCCGGCTCGGGCCGGATAACGACGATCGTCACGGGGCGGCTCAACGCCCCGCGAACAGCCGCCGGACCTCGGGCGGCGCACGGTCGAGCAGATCGGTCGCCAGCCTCGGCCCCAACTCCTCGTCCAGCGCGCCCTCGACCCAGCCGCCGACCCGCGACGATCCATCCTCGGCCAGCAATTCGGCGCGCAGCGTCAGCATCTCGCCCGACAGCGAGGCGAGCGCCGCGACCGGGCTGTGGCAATCCGCCTGAAGCACCGCGAGCAATGACCGCTCCGCCATGACGCAGGCATGGGTCTCGGCATGGTCGATCGACGCGATCAACATGGTCGCGGCCGCATCGTCGGCGCGCGTTTCGATCCCCACCGCGCCTTGCGCGGGCGCGGGCAGCATCTGGTCGGTCGGCACCGCATGGCCGACCTCGCGGCCCAGCCGGTCCAGCCCGGCGGCGGCGAGCAGGGTGGCGTCGACCTCTCCATTGGTGACGGCGGCCAAGCGCCGGTCGACATTGCCGCGCAGCAGCGTGATGGTCAGGTCGGGCCGGTGCGACAGCATCTGCGCGCGGCGGCGCGGGCTGCTGGTGCCGATCACCGCACCGGGGCGGAGTTCGGCGATCGTCTCCACGCCGATCAGCCGGTCGCGGACATCGGCGCGCGGCAGCATCGCGGCGATGTGCAGCCAGTCGGGACGGATCGTCTCGACATCCTTCATCGAATGGACCGAGGCGTCGATCTCACCGTCATACAGCGCGCGGTCGAGTTCCTTGGTCCACAGCGCCTTGCCGCCGATCTCGGCCAGCGCGCGGTCCTGCACCCGGTCGCCAGTGGTCTTGATGGGAACGATCTCGATGGCGTCCTCATCCCACCCCTGCGCCGCCGCCAGTGCCGCGCGCACCATATGCGCCTGGGTGAGGGCCAGCGGCGAACCGCGCGTACCGAGCCGGAAACGAACCATGTGTCCGCCTTTGCCGCATCAAGCCCCCCTTCGACAAGTTCGCAAGGGGCGGGTATGGATGGGTCATGCTGATCCTGGGACTGGAATCCTCGTGCGACGAGACCGCCGCCGCGCTTGTCACCGATGACGGCCGCGTGCTGGCGCACCGGCTGCTGGGGCAGGAGGCCGCGCACGCCCCGTTCGGCGGCGTCGTCCCCGAAATCGCCGCGCGCGCGCATGTCGAGGCGATGGAGCCGCTGGTCGCCGCCGCCTTCGCCGATGCGGGCGTGAGCCTGGCGGATGTCGACGCGATCGCCGCGACTGCCGGGCCGGGGCTGATCGGCGGGGTGATGGTCGGCCTCGTGACGGGCAAGGCGCTGGCCCATGCGGCGGGCAAGCCGCTGATCGCGGTCAACCATCTGGAGGGCCATGCCCTGTCGCCGCGCCTGTCTGACCGCGAGCTGGCCTACCCATACCTGCTGCTGCTCGTCTCGGGTGGGCATTGCCAGTTGCTGCTGGTCGAGGGCGTCGGGCGCTATCGCCGGATGGCGACGACCATCGACGACGCGGCGGGCGAGGCGTTCGACAAGACCGCCAAGCTGCTGGGCCTCGGCTATCCCGGCGGCCCGCGTGTCGAGGCGGCGGCGCGCGAGGGCAATCCGCACGCGGTGCCGCTGCCGCGTCCGCTGAAAGGTTCGGCCGAGCCGCATTTCTCTTTTGCGGGGCTCAAGAGTGCGGTGGCCCGCGCGGTCGGGCATCATTCGCCCGAGGATATCGCCGCCTCGTTCCAGCAGGCGGTGGTCGACTGTCTGCTCGACCGGACGCGGCGTGCGCTGGCCGATGTGCCGCCCGTCACCGCGCTGGTCGTCGCGGGCGGAGTCGCGGCGAACGGCGTGATCCGCGGCGCGCTGGAGGGACTCGCGGCCGAGCATGGCCTGCGCTTCGTCGCACCGCCGCTCTGGCTGTGCACCGACAATGCCGCGATGATCGCCTGGGCGGGTGTCGAGCGGTTCCGCGAGGGACTGACCGATCCCCTCGATACACCCGCGCGCGCGCGCTGGCCGCTCGACCCGGCGGCGGAAGCCGTGCGCGGCGCGGGGGTGAAGGCATGAAGATCGGGGTGATCGGCGCGGGCGCCTGGGGCACCGCGCTGGCGCAGGTGGCGGCGCATGGTGGACGTTCCGTCCGTATCTGGGCGCGCGATCCGGCGGTGGCCGAGGCGATCAACACCACCCACGCCAATCCGCTCTACCTGCCGAACATTGCGCTTTCGCCCAGCATCGAGGCGGTCAGCGATCCGGCGGCGATGGCCGAGATGGACGCGCTGCTGGTCGTGACGCCCGCGCAAGCCGTGGGCGCGGTGCTGGCGATGATGCCGGTCGAGTCCAAGCCACTCGTCCTGTGTTCCAAGGGGATCGAGGCGGGGACCCGGCGGCTGGTCGGCGAGGTGGCGCGCGCGACCCACCCCGACGCGCCGATCGCGGTGCTGTCCGGCCCGACCTTCGCGCATGAGGTGGCGGCGGGGCTGCCGACGGCGGTGACCTTGGCCTGCGAGGAGCCGGAGTTACGGAAAGCCCTGTCCGCGCGGATCGCCGCGCCGCATTTCCGGCCCTATGCCACCGACGACGTGACCGGCGCGGAGATCGGTGGGGCGATCAAGAACGTGCTCGCCATCGGTTGCGGCGTGGTGGAGGGGGCGGGGCTGGGCCAGAACGCCCGCGCCGCGCTGATCGCGCGGGGCTTTGCCGAGATGACGCGGTTCGGCCTCGCGCGCGGTGGCCGGGCGGAGACGCTGGCGGGCTTGTCCGGGCTGGGCGATCTGGTGCTGACCTGCTCGTCGACCGCCTCGCGCAATTTCTCGCTGGGCGTCGGCTTGGGGCAGGGGCGGTCGGCGGCGGAGTTGCTGGCCGATCGGCGGACCGTGGCGGAAGGGGCGTTCACCGCCCCCGTGCTGCGTCAGGCGGCGGCGGAGGCCGGGGTCGACATGCCGGTATGCGAGGCGGTGTGTCGGTTGCTCGACGGCGCGGCCGTGGGCGAGGTGATCGGAGCGCTACTGGCCCGGCCGCTCAAGGCCGAGGGGAACTGATCCCAACTCTTGTTCTCCCCACCTCCGTTCCGCCTGAGCAAAGTCGAAGGCCACGGGAATCGGGTAACCAATCACCCCTCTTGGCGAAGGTTGAGGCGTGGCCTTCGACTTCGCTCAGGCGGAACGGGGTTCGGGATTTGGTCTGAACAAAGCGTGGGGATGTATTACCGCAACACCTGCCGCGCCAGCGTCCCGCACGCCGCATTCTGTGCCTTCGGTCCGGTATTGCCGGTGATCGCGCGGCCGATCGACTTGAAGATATTGCCGACCGACTTCACCTCGCGCGGTATGGTCAGGTCCGGCTTTTCCAGCGTTCCCGCCACGGTCGCCGCGCCGGAGAGTTGCAGCGTCGCACCCTGTTTGGGCGCGCCGGTCAGCCGCAGCGCCAGCCGCTCGTCGGGGAAGGTGACGGTGCCCGTCCCGTCCAGCCGGCTGCGCGAGGTATCGACGATCAGCGGATCGGCTCGCCCCGTCCCGTCCCGCATGTCGACGCCCAGAATCATGCACCGCAACGTCGCGCGGCCGCTATCCCCCATGAACGCCGCCCCCGCATCGAAGCCCAGCGCCACGGCATAGCGATCGGGCAGGGTGCCGTTGGCGACGACCAGCCCGATCCGCCCGTTCGAGCGGCCGATCGCGTCGCGCACCGTCTCGCCGCTGCCGGTCAGCCGGGCATGCGCGGCGACCTGTCCGGTGATCTCGGTCTGCCCCGACAGCGACAGCACGTTCGCGCCCGACAGCCGCAGGTTCAGCGCCAGTTGCGGCACGCGCCGACCGCCACGCTGGTCGATCACCGCCTGCCCACGCACCACGCCCTCGCGCAAGGACATGCGGATGTCGTCGATGGTCAGCCGCTGGTGGTCCATCGTCATCCGCCCGGCGAGCCCGGTGATGGGCGAGGGACCTTGCGCGCTGACCACCCGGCCGACCTTGAACCGGATCGTGCCGTCGGTGGTGTCGATCTTGCCGATGTCGATCCGGGTGTTGGGCACCAGGCGCGGCCCGATCCGACGTTCGAGCGCGGCGGCCTCCGCGCGTCCTTGCGCCGAGGACAGATCGTCGAAGTCGAGCTGCCCTGCCGTCACCTCCCCGTCCAGCAACGTGCGGCCCTCCTTCTTGTCGACCGTCAGCCGCCCGGCCAGGTCCGACCGCCCGATCCGCCCCTTCAGATTGGTGATCGTCCAGCGTGGATTGTCGTGCCGGACATGCGCGGAGAGCTGGACGGGTCGTGTCTGGAACAGCCCGGCCTCGATCACCGCATCGATCCGCTTCAGGTCGTCGGCGCGCGCGGTCAGGTCGAGCGTCATCGCATCGGTGTCGAGCGGCCGGTCCATCGTCCCTTGCGCGTTCATGGTCAGCCGATCGCCGGTGATCACGGCCTTGAAGGGCCATGGCCCCGGCCGCACCGGCGCGCCGGTGAAGCGCAGGGCGACGGGGGCGCCGCGAATCCTGCCCTGCCCCTCGGCGCGCAGGCCGTGATCGGGGTCGGCGGCGATGCGGACGACGGCTTCGCGATCCTCCTTGGCGTCGCGGTAGCTGACCACGCCATCGGTGACGACCAGCCCCTGTAGATCGGTGGAACTGCCGCCGCCTTGCGGTTCGCCGGGGCGCGACCAATTGGTACGACCCTGTTTGTCGCGGACCAGCGCGAGACGCAGGCCGGAGACGCGAATGTCCTCGGGCACGAAATCTCCCCTGAGCAGCGGCCAGACCGAGAAGCGGATCTCGGCCCGCGCGAGTCGCGCGAAATCGCCCCGCCCCGCCCAGGCGGCCTGTGGGATGTGCAGATCCTCGACCGCGATCACTGGGTGGAAGCCGAAGCCGTCGACCCGGTGCACCGATCCGATCGTCACCGGCCGGCCGAACCGCGCCGTCGCCTCGCGCGTCACCGCGCCGCGCAGGATGCCCCAGGGAAAGACCGCCAGGATCAGTAACAGAATCAGCGGTAGGGCGATCAGCACCCCGATCGCGATCCGCCCCCAATGCCGCCGCCTGCCCCGAGGCTCTGCCACCTGTTCCATGTTAAGCGGGACGCGCAGCCCCGTATCTTCGTTCCGGCTGCGTCAGGACCGGACGGTGTGATTGTTGCCCCGACCGGCCTCGCGCCCTAGATAAGGGCCAATTGCCATCGGGAGCGTCCTCCGTTGATCCTCATCCTTCAGATTTTGCAGATTCTCCTCAACGTCGTCTGGTGGATCATCATCGTGCAGGCGATCCTGTCCTGGCTGATCGCGTTCAACGTCATCAATACCTCGAACGATTTCATCCGCTCGGTCTGGTACGCGCTGCAGAAGATGACCGATCCGCTCTATCGCCCGATCCGGCGCATCCTGCCCGATTTCGGTGCGCTTGACCTGTCGCCGATGGTCGTGCTGCTGGCGGTGATCATCCTGGGCAAGATCCTGGACACCGCGATCGCCAACCAGATGTATGGGGGCGCGGTCGTCGTCGGCTGATGCCTGCCTGGACCTCGCGCGATGATGGCATCCATATCGCGGTCCGGGTGACGCCGCGCGGTGGTCGCGATGCGCTGACCGCCGGGACCGAGGAGCATTTCGCCGCGCGCCTCTCCGCGCCGCCGGTCGACGGCGCAGCCAATGCGGCGCTGATCCCGCTGGTGGCCAAACATTTTGGGGTGCCCAAGCGCGCTGTCAGCATCGTCGCCGGCGAGACGGCGCGGTTGAAACGCCTGCATGTCGCCGGCGACCCGCACATACTGGCGCGGTTGGCCCAGGCGCTTTATGGCGATCAGCCATGACCCCAAATACCCCAATGACTGGCGCCACGATCATCGACGGCAAGGCGTTCGCCGCCGGCCTCCGCACCCGCATCGCCACCCAGGTGGCTACCTTCCGCGAACAGACCGGCCGGGCGCCGGGGCTGGCGGTCGTGCTGGTCGGCGAAGACCCGGCCTCCAGCGTCTATGTCCGCTCCAAGGGCAAGGCGACGCGCGAAGCGGGCATGGAAAGCATCGAACATCGCCTGCCCGCCGATACCGATCAGGCGACGCTGCTGACGCTCGTCGAACAGCTCAACCAGGACCCGACCGTCGACGGCATCCTCGTCCAGCTGCCGCTGCCGGGCCAGATCGACGCGCAGGCGGTGATCCAGGCGATCGACCCCGACAAGGATGTCGACGGCTTCCATCCGGTCAATGCCGGACGGCTGGCGACGGGCAGCGAAGGCTTCGTTCCCTGCACCCCGCTCGGCTGCCTGATGCTGCTCAAGAGCATCCACCCCAGCCTGTCGGGGATGGATGCGGTGGTCGTCGGTCGCTCCAACATCGTCGGCAAACCGATGGCGCAACTGCTGCTCGGCGAAAGCTGCACCGTGACCGTCGCGCACAGCCGCACCCGCAACCTGGCCGAAGTGGTGGGTCGTGCCGATATCGTCGTGGCGGCGGTGGGCGTGCCCGGCCTGGTCAAGGGCGAGTGGATCAAGCCCGGCGCCAGCGTCATCGATGTCGGCATCAACCGCACCGACACGGGCCTGGTCGGCGATGTCGACTATGACACGGCCTCGACGCGTGCCGGCGCGATCACCCCGGTGCCGGGCGGCGTCGGCCCGATGACGATCGCGGTCCTGCTGCGCAACACCCTGGTCTCGGCGGGACGGCGCGAGGGCGTCGCGATCGACCAGACGGCGCTGTAAGGGCGTGCTCGAACTCTTCATCTCGTCCTTCATCACCTTTTTCGTGGTGATCGACCCGCCGGGCTGCGCGCCGATCTATGCGGGGCTCTCGGCGGGGGCGACGCCGCAGCATCGCCGGGCGATGGCCATCCGCGCGGTGACGGTCGCGGCGATCATCCTGTTCGTCTTCGCACTGTTCGGCGAGGCGCTGCTCCACGGTCTGGGCATCGAGATGGCGGCGTTCCGCATCGCGGGCGGCATCATGCTGTTCCTGATCGCGCTGGAGATGGTGTTCGAAAAGCGCACCCAGCGCCGCGAGGACCGCGCGGCCAAGGTCGCCGACGATCCGCACGAGGCGGAGGACGTGTCGATCTTCCCGATGGCGATGCCGATGATCGCCGGGCCGGGGTCGATCGCGACCGTCATGCTGCTGATGAGCCGCAACTCGGGGCTGGAAGGCTCGCTGGTCGTGCTGGGCGCGATGGTGTCGATCCTGCTGCTGACGCTGGTCGCGCTGCTGGCGGCGGGGCCGATGATGCGGCTGCTGGGCGCCAAGATCGAGGCGGTGATCACCCGCGTGCTGGGCGTGCTGCTTGCGGCGCTGGCGGTGCAGTTCGTGATCGATGGGGTCACGGCGAGTCTGAAATAATCCTCCCCGGCACGGGGAGGGGGACCATGCGCAGCATGGTGGAGGGGGCGTGCCACTAGGTAGGACCTTTGTTGGAAGCCCCCCTCCGTCAGGCCTGACGGCCTGCCACCTCCCCTTATAGGGGAGGAATTTCTTAGCTGATCCGGTACAGTCTCAGCGGCGAGCCCTTGGGCAGCGGCAGCGGGGTCAGCCAGTCCGGCACCCAGCCATGCGCCATCCGGTCGTAAAAGCCCCCCGGCGCGCGCGCGCGGTAATTGGTCGACTCGGCCATGTCGGGGCAGATCAGCAACAGCGTCGCGCCGTGCCGCTTCATGATCGCACGCGCCTGCATATCATTGCCCTGAAAGGCGTGCTGGACGTCGAGGATCGCATCGCCATTGCGGTGATAGGGACCGGCGATCGCATTGTGATGCGTCGTCACGATCAGGCGTGGGCCCAGATCGACGAAGGTGAAGACCGTCGCCTTGGGATAGGCGTTGACCCGCGTCAGCACCGAGGTGCGCACGCACTGCCCGGTCGCGCGGTTGACGCGCTGGGCATAGGCATTGGCCTGCGCGGCGGGCAGCTTCTTCAGGATCAGCCCCGCGACGATCCCCGTCGGCAGCAGGACGGCGGCGACCATCACCGGCACGCGCAGCAGCGGCGAGCGCAGCCGGTTGATCCAGGGCAGCGCCATCCAGAGGAGCGCCGCGATGCCCGGCACCGCCAGCAACTGCCCCGCCGGGGCCGCGCGCACCTGCCACAACAGCATGGCGCAGGCGAAGCTGGTGAACAGCGCGATCGCGGTCCAGCCCATCGTCCGAAAGCGCAGGGCGGCGGCGATCGCACCGATCATGCCGAAGACCGGCATGATCGCCATCGGCAGCGCGACACGCAACGGGTGCTTGTAGATCGGCTTGGCCTCGCGGACATTGTTCAACCAGTTGCGCTGGAGCTCGGGGCTGACCTGTTCGGGGCGGGTCAGGCATTGCGGAAACAGGCTGGCGAACCCGCCCGCGATGATCCCGCCGGCAACCACCGCCAGCCCCAGCCGCGCAGCCCGCGACGCCGGATTGATCCGCGCCATCACGAACAGCAGCGCGCCCGCGACGACCGTCACCGACAGCCATACCGGGGTCAGCGCGTCACAGCGCATGGCGTAATTGGCGTTGGAGGCGAAGGCGGCGAACCCGGCCGCGCTGCCCCCGCCCAGCGTCAGGGCATAGACGGCGAGGCGCGGCGCCTCCGCCCGGTCCCACACCCAGCGCAGCGTCAGGATCGCGCCGGCCATCGCGGCATAGGGCAGCATCTCCAGCCCGATCGCCAGCGACACCGCGCTGGCCAGTCCCACCAGCGCACCGCCGCGCCTGCCTTGCGGATCGCACAGCCCCGCGACGGTGACGGCCAGCATGGCGAGCTGCCACCCGTGATGGTCGATGCGCATCGGCATGTACATCAGCATGGTCGAATTGGCGCACAGCAGCAGTGCCAGCCCCACCGGCCATGCAAAGGGCGAGATCAGGCGGCGCAGCGTCGCCGACAGCGCCAGCATGACGACCGACAGTGGCAAAAGCGGCGCCAGGCCGCAGGCGATCCGCTCGGCCCAGGCGGGGGTGGTGAACAGGCGGAAGAATAGGATCAGGCCCGCGATCGGCAGGTCGACGATGCGGCTCCAGTGAATGTCGAAGCCGCCCGGCGGATTGAGGCGGTATTGGCGCAGGTCATACCATCCCTGGCCGTCCAACCAGGCGCGCACCTGCATCAGGCGGATATTGTCGTCGGTGTCGCCCAGCGACCACCAGCGGATCTGGCCCCAGCGGTCATAAAGGTACCAGCCGGTCACCGCGAGCCAGACGATCATCACCCATTGCCGCCAATTGCGGTCGATCTCGCCTTGCAGACGTTCCAAAGACGCTTCCCTCATACCCGCCCGCGGCTTAAGGCGCAGGACTTCGGGATGCTCTATCGCGGGTGGCGCAAAGGGCAAGGTCGGGGGCAAGGTAGCGGCGTGGCGACTCTTCAGCATCGGATCGCGCGGTGGCGGGACAGCGGGATGCTGGGCCAGATTATCCGTTTCGGGATCGCGGGCGGATTGTCGACGGTCGTCTATTCGGCGGTCTATCTGCCGCTGACCACTTGGGTATTACCGCACGACAAGGCGGTGCTGGCAGTGCCGCCGGCCTTTCTGGTGGCGGTGATCTTTGGCTTCTTCCTGCATAGCGCCTGGAGCTTTCGCGGGCATGGCAGCCGCGATTCCAGCGGCAGGCAGCATCTGAAATTCCTGGTGGTGCAAGGCTTTGGGCTTGTGCTGAACGCGCTTTTCACGTGGATTGTCACCGGGCTTCTGCATCAACAACCCTGGGTCGCGCTGATCCCGGTGGTCACGATCACGCCGATCGCGACCTTCGCGCTCAACCGCCAATGGGTCTTCGGATAAGTTCATGGACCGTATCGTTTACGACCGCATGGCCGCGCATGATTCCACCCATTGGTGGTACCGCGCGCGCCGCGACATCCTGGCGGATTACCTGGCCCGCTATGGTAAGCTGCCGGGGAACGCGCGTATCCTGGAGATCGGCTGCGGCACCGGGCACAATCTGCCGATGCTGGCGGGCTTCGGCACGGTCGACGCGATCGAGATCGATCCCGCCGCGCGCGAGATCGCGTCCGCCCGGCTGGGCAAGCCGGTCCAGGCCGCGCCGCTGCCCGAACTGCCGGGGATCGAACGCGGCGCCTACGACCTGATCGCCGTCCTCGACGTGGTCGAGCATATCGAGGACGATGTCGCCGCGCTCGCCGCGATGAAGTCGTGCCTGAAGCCCGGCGGCAAGATCCTGATCGCCGTCCCTGCGCACCAGTGGATGTGGTCGGCGCATGACGTGGTGAACCACCACCATCGCCGCTATTCCAAGGGGACGTTGGTCACGGCGATCGAGAAGGCGGGTCTCAAGCCCCGCAAGCTGACCTATTTCAACTCGCTGCTCTTCCCGCTCGCCGCCGCCGCGCGCATCGCCGGGCGGCTTTCGGGGCGCGACGACAGCGACGACTCGCCGCCGCCCGCGCCGCTGAACAAGGCGTTCGAGGCGATCTTCCGGCTGGAACGGCATCTGGTCGGCCGCGCGCCGATGACGCCGGGGGTGTCGATCGTGACTTTGGCGGAGCCGGTTTGAGGTAGGTGTTGGGGCGTGGCCTTCGACTTCGCTCAGGCTGAGCGGGGTTGGGGAACATGCCCCCCATACAAACCTCCGTTCAGCCTGAGCGAAGTC
>NZ_JBNNOB010000089.1:0-15705 GCF_050274375.1 Sphingomonas sp. NPDC019816 | reverse complement strand
ACGCGCGCGGCAGGGAGAGAGGATCGTCAGTCGGCCATCTCGGGCGTGCGGCGACGGCGGCCATTGCCCTGCGCGGGCTCGCCGCCGAACGCGCCCTCGGCCGAGGATTCACCCAGGCCATCCGTACCGGCGAGGCCGTTCGGCTTGGCCGGCTCGTCCGCACCGGGCAGCGGCGGCAGGCTGTCGTCGGCCGGGGCGGTGTCGGTCGGCGCATCGCGGCGGCGGTTGGGACGCGACCAGACGATGTTGTACGAGCCGTCGTCCTGACGGAACGCCGAGATGTAGAGCGGCTTGTCGAGGCTGGGATCCTCGATCTTGCCGTTGAGGAACATTTCGCCGGTCGCATTGGACGCCAGCTCGAACAGTGAGCCGACCTGGACCCACTGGCGTGCCGCCGAGAGCGCGAGGATCTCGAACTTGGGCGCACGCGGATTGGCGGAATGGACGGTGCGAAGGGCGATGACGATCGCGACCGTGAGCGTCGAGATTTTGCCGGTGTAGGTGCCGCTGGCGTTCTGGGTGATGGTGCCGATGTTCATGGGAAGTCTCCTGAGAAAGTGCGCTCGAACCCCTTGTCCGAACACCTTCTCTCACCCGCTCCTCTCCTCGGCCGTTCGGCCGAGTAAGGCGCGCCAGCGCCGCTCCGACGCGCCACTTCGGCGCCGTCGGGTACTTCAGGGCCTCGCAATCACGCGATGCGTGTCAAGTCTGGGGAGCGCTTGCCGATGGCCGCCACAGGGCAATGACATCCTGCATCTCTTCGGCGAAACCGAGACCGTCGATATAGACGGCGCCGCGGTCGTTCTGGCCGAGAAAGCCGATCACGCTCGTGATGTCGTTTGCCACGTCGATGTCGAGGCCGAACATGTCGGCGATCTCGAAATGACCAAGCTCCGGGCCATTCCACCAGGCCATCAGAAAGTTCGCGACGCGGCGCGCCTGCCCGGTGTCGCCCATGGCGAGCGGGATAAGCCGTGTCAGCGCCGCACGGGCGGAATCATAATCTGTCGGTACGGACGTCATCGGTTTTCTCCGCGCGCAGAGGGTATCGAGGCGACACCCGGGCGCAAGCGTTTCTGCCTCGAACGGCCCGATCCTAATGAATCGAGCCGAACAGCCGCCGCTTGACCTCGGCCTGGTGCCGGCCATCCTTCTCGCCGATCGTCGCGGTCATGTCGGCGAGGAGCTGTTCGGCAAGCCTCGGCGGGATTTCCGCATAGGGCGTGATAACGGCGATCGCGGCCTCGGGCGTGGGAAGCTCGCCCGGTTCCGTGCCCCCCCAGATCAGCGCTTCCCCTTCATCGGGCTCATCATCGGTGCGAAAGCACACCTGAGCATAACAGGTCTGGAGCGGTCGGTCCCAGCCTACCGCCGCGCAGATGACGTCGGGATGGCCGGCCTTGGGCGGGAGAATGTGCCTGCTCATGCGTGTGTCCTCCGCATTCTGTGCGCGACGTGCCGCGCGGCGCCTTCGGCGCTGTTGATGGCCTGACCTGCTGCCGATGCCGCGCGGCGCGCGCCCGCCCTGCGCAGCAGGTTACGGGCTTCGCGCAGGCGTTCAACGGCAATCGCAATGGCTTGTCCGTCCTCGGACGTCGCGGGTGTGATGCGGCGCAAGATTACCTCCATTTTGGTTGGAAATTGGCGAGGCGACTGATCGGCTCAATCGTCGCAGGGGAGCATGATCGTCAGGACACGGACGGTCACCGCGGCGTCGGCAGGATCTTCCGAGCCCCATTCGAGCGAGGGATCGTAATAATCGATGCGAAAGCAGACGATGTGACCCTCGAGCTCGAACTGCCCGTAGTTGCGTTCCGGGCCGTCATCAGGCTTGAATTCGTAGCGCCGGACGGCCGCGAGTACCGCGGCCTGGGCGACGGCTTCGCTGACGATGCGGTCGCCGCCTGCCAATGTGGCGAGACAGGTCGCCGTCATCACGATCCGCGCGTTTCGATCGAGGCCGAGCCGCACGCGGTCATTGAGCTCGGCGATCCGGGATATGGTGCTGGTCATGCTGCCTCCATCAAGCCGGCGTTGAAACTCGCGATCCATTCTTCCATCGTCGGCCGCTCGGCGATCGGCACGATGCTGGCGGCGTCCTGGAAACGGATGAGATCGGTCGGCGCATCGCGACGGATCGCGTCGATCTCGGCCTCGGGGAGCAGCCGCTCGGCGCGGATGAAATCGGTGATCCTGCCGGGCCGGGTCCTGGTCGATCGGCGCCACAATCCCTCGACGGTGCGCAGGCGCGGTTCGGCGCGGGCCTCAATCAGGACAATCAAGCGAAGGCACCACGCCGGCAGGGCGCGTACTTCATCGGGCCGGATGGCGCCGCAGAAGAAGCAGCTCGACTTGGGCGGCACCGGGAGACCGGCGGCCTCGATCCGGGCGATGCAGCGATCGCGCGTCCAGTTCCATTCGCGCAGCGGATAGCGGCACTGGAACAGCGGATCGTCCAGCCCGGCAGCATGGGCATGACGCCGGGAATCGGAGGGCGACGTGTCGTAGCCGATCAGCCGCTCGACCTTCTGCCCATTCGCCCATGCGGCGCGAGCCGGTGCCCATTGCTTCAGGAAAGCGTCTTGCGGCGCCACCTTCCATTTGAGGCTGCAACTATGCCGTCCCAGGCTGATGCTCGGCAAAGTCGCATTGGTCAGGACATTGGCGAGGATCGAATAATAGGGCGGCCAGTGCTTGAAGCGTCTGGGCACGTAGCGGACGATCTCATAGGGAATCCCGCGCGCGTGCATCCACGCGGCGATCATCCGCTGATATTCGTAGGTCTCGGGCTTCTCCGCGCCCGGATCGGCGCTCAGCACCAGGTCTGGCGCCTCGCCGCGCGCCTCGAGTTCGATCAGCAGCGCCGTGGAATCGACACCGATCCCATAGGCCAGGACCACGGGCGGCGGGGCGGCGACCAGAATGGTATCGACCGCTCGTCTGTTGCTTGGGATGTGCATGGAGTTCTCGGCCTCGATCGCGGCCCATCGCCGCAACCCTCAAGATCCCCCTCCCCTCATTCTCGGCCGGCTGTGCGGTTCTCGGCCTCGATGCGAAGATCGAACTGAAAGGTGGGGTGCGCCAACGGCAGGGCCTTTGGATAGGGAAGTCGCGGCAGTGCGCGGCCGTGCCGGCGGGCTTCGCGGGTGAGCTCGAAGCAATAGGCGTAGAGACCCGGCTGCTGATGGCGCACGAGATGGCGTTCGCGTTGCAGCCGCCAAAGCCATGTCGCAGGCATCTCCCCGAACTCCGGCCTGGGCAGGCCAAGCGAAACGAGCTGATCGATGGCGCCGGCATGGCCTCGCTCGCCAAGGCGGATCTTCGAGAGCGTGCGCCCCGCGATCGTTGTGTCGCCGGCGCGCAGGACGGTTCGCGGCCTCGTAATGGCGCGGTGCGCCGCCGAGAGCGCGCAATAGACGCGGCCTATATGTCCGGCGCTTGGGTCGCTGTACGAAACCACGGCCTCGATTCCGGGCTTCTCGCGGCGCAGATGGCGAAAGGCCCGCGCGACGAAGAAGCTCTCCCCGTTCTGGGGCACGGCGTCTGTCAGGATCAGGCGGGCGAGCACGCAGCCGCGTAGCGGATCGGCAAAGCCGGTGTGCCGCGTGATTACGGCTCCGGTGGCCGGAACGGCGAAGACGGCGACGCCTTCCAGGACTGCCCCGGCGCCATAGAGCCCGACCGCGAGCTGCGCCGCAGGATAGGTCGGCAGATAATGATGGCGGGCAATGAAAGCGCGCGCGGCATCGTGTCCGATGATCTCGACGGAATAGGATTTGGGATCGATGACCGTGAGATCGCGGGCCCAGAGCGCCCGGCGCTCGCGCCAGCGCTGGCTGCGGCTCGTTTCCATGTTTTGGATCCTCGAATGTTAGCGGGCGGCAAATCTCGTCGCCCCGCCGAACAGGCGGAGCGCGCGTGCCATCTCGTCGCGCAACCGGGCCTTGCTGCCGACGATGAGCGTCGGCGCGAGGGGTTTCCCGCCGGGGTCGATGAAGCCGTGCGCGAGGGTGCCGTCCTGTTCGATCGAGACGAGATGCCCCTTGCCGGGCGCCGGCCCCTGATAGCGCGCCGTCAGCTCGCCTAGCTTCGCAGTCAGGCCCTTGGTCGCCTTGGACCAACGGATGTGGCCAGCGCCGACATTGCTCCCGGCCTCGCGGCCTCGATCCATCCAGAGTTTCGCGTGCGCCTTGACCTGCAGCGGCG
This sequence comes from Sphingomonas sp. NPDC019816, assembly GCF_050274375.1. Classification (NCBI taxonomy): domain Bacteria; kingdom Pseudomonadati; phylum Pseudomonadota; class Alphaproteobacteria; order Sphingomonadales; family Sphingomonadaceae; genus Sphingomonas; species Sphingomonas sp. NPDC019816. The sequence goes on along the minus strand of NZ_JBNNOB010000089.1, from coordinate 11,499 downwards.
TGTTGCGCGTGCGTTCGCGATTCCGACAGGTTGGCAATGCGGCCGAATGGGTATCGAGAACCCGCAGATATTCGCCGTGCAGCGCGACAAGGATATCCTCGATGTCGATGCCGGCGAGGAGCGCGCGAAGCCGGTCCTCCTGCTCGGGACTGGCAATGAGCTCGTCGGCCCGCTCCGCCGTCAGTTCCTCGGCCTCGGGCTGCGCGGTCACACCGGATATGAAGCCCTTGGTGGCGGTGAGAATGATGGCGTGACCGCCGCAGCGGCCGCCTGTCTTACGATAGCGCTCCAAAATATCGCCTCGGCCGAGCGCCGCCGCCGGATGATCGCCCAGGATGATAACCCGCCGCGACCATGGTGTCGGTCGGGGCCGGTCGCTGGGTTTCGGCCAGTCCGAGGGTAGCGATCGCACCGCACCCCGCGACTGCATCGAGATGGGCGCTCGTTCGGCAGCGCGATTGGCCCGGCGCGCCGCGTCGAAGAGATCATCAACGTCGCCGCCGCCGTCGGCGAACCCGCAGTCATAGGCCGGGCGTTCTGCGGCCTTGGACGGCGAACAATGGTTCCAACCTACATGGGCCGCGTACCAGCCATCGGCATAGCGGATCGCGAGATTCCAGTCATAACCATAACGATCGCGTCCACGCAGGATCGCCGCATCGCGCTCATCACCGCGTCCTGAGACGGCGCGCTCCTCGGTGAAGCTGAAATTGCGCGCCTGGCGCTCGGCCTCGCTATGCGCGGCAATCGCGTCGTTGACGGGCTTCATCGCCTGGACGCGCGCGCGGGTGCGCGCCATGCGATCTTCAGGTGAAGCCGTCGGCGCCAGGTCCGGAAAGTCGCGCCAGGCTTTCGCGATCGCTTCGGCATGTTCCGGTGCGCGGCCCCGGGCCAGCCAGGTGGCAGTCGAACAGGGGTCGAACTGCGGGATTTTTTCGACATGGATCATGTGGTCGGCCTCGGTCGAGATCAGGCGAAGAGGCGCATCGGCTGTTCGACCGGCGGCGTGAGACGAAGGTCGCGCCGCAGACGGTCGGCGAAACGGTCGGGCGCCATGAGATCATTGACCGATGCCCAGTGATTGCGCGCGCCGCAGTGATCATCGCGGCCACGAACCCGGCGATAGAGGACTTCCCGGCCCGGGCCCGAACAGCCAAGCGAGAGCTGCACCCATGCTTCCTCGCCATGGAGCGTGATTTCGCCGGAAACCGCAGGGCCGCCCTTGCTGGAGCGGATGTCATAGGTTCCGTCGCATAGGCCCAGCGCGTCGGCGAGGCGCCGCATTGCGGTGCGGCCCTCCGAATGGAAGAGCCGCTTGGCGGCCTCGTCATGGCTCACGCCCCGATAGGCGAGGTTGCGCAGGACCGGCGTTCGGCGGATTTCGGCGATCTGGTCCATGCAGGTGCGCCGAAGCTCGAGATTGGACGGACGATCTTCGCACACTGCGCTGAGGTGGCGAACGAGCAGGATCACGGCGGGATCGGTTTCGGCGTCTTTGCCGGCGTTGCGGCAATCCTTGATCGCGGCTCCGATCGCGTGGAGGGTGGTGCCGACGGTGATCAGCGCGCTGGGGTCGAGCGCCTGCTGGTGGCGCATGGCGACGTCGTAAGTCATGGGATGGCCCTCCGGTCTTGAGCGAAAATCCGCTCAAACGGCCCTCTCCCCCTCCCCTTTCTCCCGTGGCCGGCCTCGGGCTCGACCGAAGATTCAAGCAGCGATCGGTAGCGGGATCGGCACGGCCTGCCCGGTGGCGATATTGATGAACGCGCCCGCGTGGCCGATCGATCCGCGGCCAACGAGATCGAAGAGAAGGGCCAGCGCGTGGCTCGCCACCACCCGGTTCACGAAAAGCGACTGGCGCTCGAGGGCTTCGGCCATCGAGCACGACGGCGCGTCGTCGTCAGGCAGGCTCTCGTTCGCGACCTCGGGGAAATATTCGAGGACTGTCGGGAGGATCTGGTGCCCGGCCTCGGGCTCAGCGTTCGGGCAACCGATGATATATTGCCCGTCGCCAGCGCGGTTGCCGAGATCCAGCCAATAGGCCGGCGCATTCCTGGCCGAGGCGATGGCCGCACCGACGCTCCGGCGCGCCGATGCGGTATCGACACAAGTGATGACGATGTCGGTGCCGTCGAGCTTCGCGGCCTCGGGTGCCCGGCCATGCACCGCCGTCCAGGCCAGACCGTGGGCGAGATTGATCCGCTCGGTTAACGTCCGGGCCTTCGAGTTGCCGATGTCGCACCTGAAGAAGGGCTGCCGGCCAAGATTGGCCTCGCTGACGATATCGTCGTCGACGACGGTTACATCGAGCGAACGCGACGAAATCGCCCGCAGCGCCGTATCCAGCGAGGCGAGCCCCATCAGCATCTGCGCGCCGTTGCCGCCGCATCCCACAAGCACGATTTTGATCGCGCGGTTGCCGAGCGCCGCAGGCAGATAGTGGCGAAGGGGCGTCTCAGAGGTCATGATCGTCTCCTGAAAAAAGGGCTTCGCGGCAGCGGGAGGAACATCCCTCCGGCGCACAGTCGCGAGGCAAATGCGGGGCCGTCCGTATGACCCAGACGTCCGACAACCAGGGCGATCTTGGTCGCGTGCGCGTCGTCCGCGTCGTCGGTTGCGCTGAAGAAGGCCGCGCCGTGCCCATGGCTGTGAATGTCGCAGATGAGGTGATGGTGCGGCGGCAGCGCAGGCGGACGATAAGTGAGGTGTGACGGCGTCGCGCGGTCGATCTGGGGGAAGTCGACCCAGAATCGCCGATTAGCCTCATCCCAGAGGATGAAGGCGGCGGCCTCGTTGGGCAGCGCGGCGCGAAAGTGCTCGAGGACTTGCCGCAGCAGCTCCGCCGGTATCAAGCCGCAACGCAGGTCCGCGCGGCGAACTCCAATGCTCCCGTAGGGCAGGTAGGCCGGGATCGGCGGTGTCACGGGCAGATCCAGAGCCAGCCAGGCCCGGCGCAAGATCAGGCAGACACCATCGCGGCCGATTGCGAGGCAGCTGCCTGCTCGGGCTTCGCGAACGGCCTCGATCGCGGGTGATCGCCCATCCGGCGGCACGGGATAGCAAGGCGCCTCCGCCAGTACCGCGGCGGCGGTCGGGTCTTCGGCGAGGGCAGTCATCGGCCGGACCTTCCGTAGATGAGGTCGCCGAGCGTCACTGGGTCGGCCTTGGCGGCGCCTCGCGGGGCGGTCTGGCGACGATCTCCGAGGAACGGCCTCAAGCGTTTGACCGGGAAGCGGGTCGCGCGGGTCGCTGCGAGGGTGTCCCAGAGACGCACGAGACCGCCCTTCCCCGTGATCGTCAGCTCCTGACCCGGATTCGGATGGGTCGACCAGGAGTCGAAAAGCGCGCGCTCGAACTCGGGAATGGCGGACACATCCAGCGATGTCGGCTTCGGAATGTTACCCCAGCAGAGGGAACCGTTGAGGAAGACGTTGAGGATCGGCGAATGAAGCAAGGCGGTTTCGGCCGCGGGCCGCTCGTTCCGCTCAAGCGCAAAGACTCCAAGCCGGCGCCGTGTGGCGACAAGGACGTGTGCCGGATAGGCAACCGGGACGATCGCGCGGCCGCCAAGCGCACGCAGTCCAGCCAGTTTCGCCGAGAGGTCGAAATAGGCCGTCCTCACCTGTGCGGGCACCCACCAGACCAGCAGGTCGGGATGGGCGACAAGCACCGTTTCGGGGAGAATTTGCGGCGGGGCGACGCGGCCGAGCGCCTGCGACCAATGCCGCAGATGCGCCCGGGTCAAAGGCGTTCCAGCGGCGATGGTCGGCGCGCCGATAGCGTCGTGCTCGATCTGATGGATGCTGGCGAATGCCTCGGCATCTTCGCCAGGGGTAAGATGCGAGCCGAGGCCGCGAGCCCCGTCGCTTCTGTAGAGCAGGATGGCGTTGGTCAGCATCATGCCGCCTGCGGTTCGCTCGAACTGCACGCAATGGTCAGTCATGTCGGCCTCGTTATTCGGGAGGATAGAGTTCGATGAGATGTTTGGCGGCCCGCAGCAGCCGCGCGCCGGCGGCGAGTGACGCATGCCAGACATCGATCGCGGTGGAGTGCGTCATTGGGCAAAGGCCCGTCACGTCCATGAAACCATATTCCATGCCGTGACGCCCGACGTCGTCGACCTCGACCGCGAACTGTTCGACGGGAACGAGTGTCAGCGGCGGAAGCGGCGAACATTCCTCGATACCGGGGACATATTCGTAGAGAACATCCATCTCGAGGCGCCAGGCGTGATGTTCGTCAGGCAAATTGGTGAGCGCCGCGTGGGCATCCCGCAATTCGCGCAGAGCCCGACGAAGGGCAGTCGGTAACTTCGACGTGGGCGCTGCCCTCGCGGCGAGCATCCATTCTGGCCGCCTGGCGTTCATTTCGGACGGCATGGTCTGGGCCGCGATCTCGCTGTCGTCAGCCCCATGGAGCGCAACGAGGGCCTCGCGCGCAGCGGCGTCCTCGGTCTCGCCGTCCCAATAGTACATCGAGATGTTGTCGAAGAGGTCATCGTAGCAGAAGATCGGGAGAGCACTTCCGAGCGTGCGCTCGAGCACCCGATACGCAGCCGCGCGCCACGGGATCGGCCGCTTGCTGTCCTCGATCCATCCGAGATCGAGCTGCCCGACACTGTCGCAGACGATCGCGACCGCCGGCGCCCCGCAGGATTCGCCGTTGAGCACGACGACGCGCAGGTCCGCGATCGTGCAGCTCCGCAAGCTTTCGAGGACCTCGGTCTGGAAGACCCGTTCGATATGTCGGCGCGCCTCAGGGCGCGTGCGGTGCACTGTCTCCTGCTCTTTCGAGGCGACCCAACTGCCGACGAGCTTATGGTGGGCCGCCAAAGGTCGATCGAACATCACCGGAATATCAGGGGAGATATGGACGGTCCGTCCTGCCAGATCAGCCGAGCGGAGGAAGGGAGAGTCCTGTGGGTGGCGGGATAGGATCGGCAGGACCATCCTCGCGCGTGCCCGCGTCGAGGATGATCTTCGCATGGAGGGCCTGGGCTTGTTTGCTGCAGGCAGGCCGGGAGAGTTCGGAAGTGTTGCCATGGTCGTTCTCGATCCAATGGAGCAGCGTGCAGCGCGGTGCGGCGGGGATGGCCGCCATTTGAACGCGCGCCATGTCAGCCCTTGGTGCCGACAGCTCGGCGATATTCGGTGACGTGGACACCGCCAGTAACCCCGGCATCGACCAGGTCGGCATTGAGGATCGCCGGGTAGAGGGTGGCGTGGTAGGCGCGCAGCCCCTGCGGGTCATTGGCAAGGTGCGGCGGCTGCGGGAGGTCGATACCGTCATAGCGGTAGACGCGGGCAAGATGGTCGATCTGCATCGGAATGTCCTTGTTGGAATTGCAAAGGGTGTCGGTTGCTTCCGATCACCAGAGGCTGGCGGGCTCCTCCGATTTTGCATCGGCCGGCAGGGCGCCCGCCGCTGGCGCGGCCGGCGTGCTCGCTGCGACTACCGGCTTGGCGGGTGCCGATGCCGCCTTTGCCTTCGCCGCCTCCGCAGACGCCGCGCGCGCGGCCTCGGCCGCGTCCCGCTGGGTCGCGATCTGATCGGCAAGCGCCATGCGTGTGGCAATCAGCCCACCGAGCGCCCCCTCGGCGCCCTTCGCAAGCTCTGCATCGATCTCGGCGGCCGTCGCTGTGATCGAGATCGGACGCAGCTCGCCGGCCTCGGCCTTGTGCGTTTTGCCTTCGGCGACGCGGGGAATGATGATGAGGGTAACGACACCGTCATCGCCGGCGACAAGATCGAAGGCGAGCGAATAGTTGCCCAGCATGGGCAGAAGATTGGTGATCAGCATTGTGGGATTCCTTGATTGGAAAGTTGGGCGAGGTCAGGCGGCCAGTTCGGTGACAACCTCGTCGGCCTTGGCGGGCGGAAGCGAATTGGGCGGCGCATAGCGGCCATCGAGGGCCATCGCGCTTGGCACCCGGCCAGCCCAATCGAACCCGACAGCATTCAACATGCCGGAGATCAGGTCGCCCTTCTTGGCGCCGAGCAACTTTGCGAATGCCTTCTCGCCCATGTGCGCGACCAGGCCGCTCTCGGCGGCAATGAACTTGAGCTCGTCCTTCGTGTATCGTTCGAGAAAAGCGCGATCGACCTGCCAGACTGTCCGGATGTCGATGCCGAAGGCGCCGGCGAGATCGGCGACGTGCGCGAACGACTGGACGTCCCGGGCATATGCTGCCCCGATCGCAGCCAGCACCGTGGTGGCCTGAACTTCCGATAGCTCGCGGATCTCTGCGATCTTTTCCTTGAAACCGCGATCGGGGAACGCGGCGTCGACCAGCAGTGCAGCGCGCGAGGTCAAAGTGCCTGACTTGATGTGCGAAAGCGTGCCGGTCAGCGCTGCCACGAGGATCGCCGCCTGGGCGTTCAAAGGATCGTCGGCCAGCCCGCGGGCGAGCGCCGTGCGCCATGTCGCCTCCCGCAGGTCGGTCGTGCGGCCTGCGATGGACTTTGCGGTAACACTGGGCCCGGTGCTGGTGGAAACCTTGCGCACGACGGTTCCGCGACCGACCAGAGGTGCTGAAGGCGCTGCGTCATCGGTCAGACCGCCGATCTCACCGCCGTCCTCGTTTTCGTCGCCATCGTCGGCGAGAGCGTCATCATCGCCGTCATCGTGTTCGATCGCTGCGGCGGCGTCCTCGGCCTCGGCGGCCGCCTCCGCATCACGGCGTGCAGCTTCGACCGCCTCGGTCTTTAGCTGGAAGCAGGTAGCGTTGGTGCAGTGGCCATCGTCGACATGGGTGTCGAACAGGGCGCGCTGCGTCCCTGAATTGAACGGACAGGTGGTGCATTCCGTTTTGTCGAACAGGGCATCGGCGAGGCGCTGCGTGACCTTCATGAGAAGATCGCGGGTCTTTGCGATGTCAAGGCCGGCCGCGATGATCGTCTCGAGCGCCTTGTCCTGCTTGTCGGCGGGAACGGCGGCGAGCAATTCGGCGTGTCCGACCTTGATCCGGCGCTCGTCGAGCGCGGTTTTGACGGTCTCGGAAAGGTCGGCGAGCGCGAGCCGGCGGTCCAGCTTTGCGCGGGACCAGCCAAGCCGCCGTGCAGCTTCAGCCCGGTCGCCTTGGCACGCCGCGAGATAGCGAACGGCCGCGTCCGCCTGCTCGGTCTCGGAAGGATCATCGCGATCGTCGTTTTCGGCAATCGCCGCGTCGAGCGCCTCCTGGTCGGTCATCTCCCGGATCAGGACCGGCACCTCGGCGTTTTCGCCGAAGGCTTCCATTGCGGCCCGGTAGCGGCGACCGCCCGCGACGATCGTGAAATGCTCCGGCAGGTCGGCAGCGGGCCGAACCAGCATCGGCTGCAGCATGCCTCGCAAACGCAGGGAGGCGACGAGTTCGTCATGCTTCTTCCGGTCGAAATAGCGGCGCGGATTATAGCCCACGGCAATCCGGGCGAGCGGGACCATGGCGGTCCCGACAGGGTGCGATGCGGTCAAGGCGGTTCTCCTAGTGAGAATGGCGGTGCACGCGCTTGCTCGCGACGCGCACCCTTTCGGTGAGCCTGATGCTCACCCTTCCACTCCCCCTCCCCTTTCACCGCTCCGCCGTCTGGTCATGGAAGATGTCGGCCGCCCATTGCTCGAGCCACGGCTCGAACATCTCATCATGATCAAGATCGCCGGACTCGATGAGATCGCGGATTTGGGTACGGGCCTGCGCGATTGCGGCCTCCCAGGGATCGATCGGCGGAGGATCTGCGTCAGCAGGCCGTTGCTGCGGAAGGCGGCGCGGCCGCTCGGTTAGTCGGTGGTACTGACCGGCGAGCCATTGCTCCATGTAATCGGCCACGACGCGATCGGTCTTGGAGATCCCCGCCTTCAGGGCTGCCCGACGCGCACCGACGCCATAGGCCTGGCTGTCGATCGACGCGACCCGGTGTGCGAAAGGCAGAAGGAAGGGCAGTGCCGTGCCCTTGACGCCGAATGCGTGGAGCAGAACACCGGCCGGAAGAATCTGATCGAGATGGTCGATGACCGCGATCAGGCCTTCCGGTCCGTGAATATCGCGCCGGCACATGCTTCCGACACCGATCAATGCGCCGGGGCGGAGCGAACCCCAGAGCGCATCGACACAGCGCTCATAGTCGGATGGTCGCCGGCCCTGGATCACAGGCATCAGTCTGTCGGCTATTCCGGCATCCTCGCCCAGGATGCGGCAGTCGCGATTGGCGCGGATGGTGCGCGACAGGCGGTCGAAGACTTCGTCGCGATCTCGCGCGATCTCAGCCTCGACGCAGTAATCGGCACTTGCCCACCATTGGAATGGATAGGCCGCCGCGAGCGATACATAGTCCGACAGGGACCACGGGAAGCCACCATAGCGCGCAGTCGCGACGAAGCCTGCGGAGTCCAGGCAGAGGCCGGACAAACCCCGTGCATTCTGGAGTTGCCCCAGGCGCCATCCGGTCCATTCCCGCCAGCCGCGCTTTTCGGACCAACGTGAAAGCGCGTTCGCCGAGATGAGCGCGGTCCGGCCAAGCGCGCGTGCCCGCTGAAGGATCGGCCCATCGTTCAGGTGCGGAAGGCCGACGATGACGTTGATGGGCATGATGCGCGCTCCGCTCGCAACGGAAGCACGCGGACAATTGACGGTCGCGCATGTTCACGTTACGTTCTAATGAGTAGGAGATTTGCCATGACGACGCCCAGCATCCGACACCTGTTCGATCTCGACATAACGCTGCGGGATGCGGCGCTGGATATGGAGAACCGGCCGACCCGTCGGATGATCGCCAATGCGGCGATCGGCATTCATGTCGAGGACGCCTACTATTCGGTGCGGGAGCTGCGCGAGGCGGTAAGCTGGGTGCATGAAGGGGTTTCGGCGGGCAAGCTGAAGCTGGCGGAGATCCTGGGCAATGATGGTGCCGACGATTTTCAGCGCTGCATCTATTTCTGCCTCGCCGGCCGCGGCGTGGTGTCGATGCTCGACGATCTTGAATGGCTGGAGGATCTGCTGGAGCGGCGCGGGCGCATCGCAGGCGAACAGAAGCGCCTGAAGGAGACGGTGATGCCGCTCGTGAACCCCTATGTGGCCGACGCGCCCGATGGGCCGTTGGTCAGGATGGACGGAAATTTCGAGCAGGGACCATCTTGGTGGCCGACCCGACTTTGTCGGCCTGACCATCAGCGCTCGCAGCTCAGGCGGTTCCCGTGCCGCCAGCGCGACGGTTCGATCCAGTCTCCGGCAAAGGCCCCTGCCCTTTGCCTCCTGGCCGAAGCGAAGGCCGCATTATATGCGCGCAGGCGAGCGGGATCGTCTCTGAGATAACTCGCCTGCGGGGTCGCGAGACCCGCGCGGATAAGACGCTCTCCCAAATCCGCGCCGTCGACTGTAACGACCGCAACGGGGCGGCCATAAGAAGACGAAGACACGAGCCGGATCGTCGCGGCCTTGGAACGCAGGGCGTTCGCGGCGAAATCCTGTGCGGCCTTCCCACACTGCCAACATCCCGAGGCGCGCCGACAGAGCTGCCCGCGCTCGAATGCGTCGACCCCAAGCAACCGGAAATCGACGGCCACGGTATCGCCATCGAGCGCCCGCGCCTTCGCGTCGAAACTCTGAGACCATGAGGGCGATGCGAGAGCGGCTCCGCCCGCGAGGATGATGGCCGCCGCGATCCGGATCAAAATGTCATCTCCACCTCGACATGATCATCGGCCGCCGGCGTCGTGCAGACCCGGAATGGTTGCAGCGGATCGCCAGTGCGGACGATCGACAGCCTACCCGGCCGCTCGTCGAATAGGCGACCTGCGACGCGATTGGCGTTCTCGCGGCTGCAAAGCTGCAGACGCTTGGGCGACAATTCAAGACACGCGGCAAACATGATGGCTTCTCCCTGCTGCGGGAATGATACTGGCTGACGCACTCATGCAAAGATCGTCTTGTGAACCTTAGTGACCGGCAGGATCGTCCAGTCGCGCTCCATGAACCGGCTGATCGCATAGCCGCAGCGAGTCGCGGGATCGCGGAAACTCAGGCGGCGGCCGCGCTTCACGACGATAAATTCGTCACCCACATGACCATCGGAGAAGGTCAGCGCCTGGGCCAGTTTGATCCGGTCGCCGTCCTCGATCTTGCGCGATCGGCGGGCCAGGTTGGCACGGCACCGCGCGCGCCAGTCGAGGGCGTGCTCCCGGTCGGTCGGGGTCAGAAGGTCGAGAATGTGGCGGGGACAGCTATCCTCATAGGGGCCGACAGATTCGTCCATATCCTTGTAGCCGAAATGCTCGCCGGACTTGCTTTTGGGATTCCACATCACCTTGCAGACGATCGCGAAAACCTCCTTGCCGACGCCGTCGATCATCACCTGAGCCGCAGCATAATAGGTGCGATTCTGGGGGCAGGATGAGGCGAGCACCTTCAGTCCCTTGATCGTCCCGTCCGCCTCGCGGCTATAGGTGAATTGCGCGTCCAGATAATCCTTGGCGGTCTTGTGTCCGCCCATGTGGAAACGGGACATGGTGAGCCAGCCCATCGGTATCTCCTGTGATGTCGGGGAAAATTCGGATTAGCGGCGGTCAGGCCGCCTCGAGGATCTGCCTGACCCCCTCGGCCGATGACGCCGTGTCGTCGCTGTCGCCAAACGCCAGAAGGTAGTTGAAGGCCTGCTCAGCTTTCGAGGCGGCGTGAATGATTGCGGTCTTGTCCGCGCGCAAAATGCCGAGCCAGTGGGCGACGTAGCTCGCATGATTGTCGTGCAGTTCGTTCGGCAGATCCAAATGCGCGCAAATCAGGCCGCTTCCGATCTCAGCCACAAGCTCCTCGAAACTATAAGCTTTGTCGCCGAACCGCTTGCCGAAGGTCCGGGCAAGGCGCGAGCTGCCGCCTGACCAATGAACGGTCTCGTGTGCCCTCACCGAGGCGTAATGATCCATCGTTGTGAATGACCGCCGGTGCGGCATCTGGATGAAATCAAATGTCGGGTGGAAGAAGGCGCGATCGCCGCCATGTCGAACATCTGCCGGCACATGATCGAAGAACTCGTCGATGGCAGCTTGCCGCGCAGATGGATCGATCGGCGCAGGGGTCGCGTCGTCCGGATAGAAATAGGCGGGCAGCCCATCGATCTGATCGGCGTTGAACACGAGATAATGGCGAAGGAAACGAATGCTGCGTTCGCTCTCGGCACCGGTCACCCGGTCCGACTCGGTCTTTTTGAAGCTCGAATAATAGACCGAGAGCGAGCCGTGCTCCCCCCGGCGAACATGGCCGCCGAGCGCTTCGGCCTGGCGATACGTCATCCAGTAGCGCGAGCGATAGCCGTTCGCGTCTGCGATCGCCCAAAGATAGACCGTGTTGATCCCGGTATAGGGCGTGCCGCAGTGTCGGAGCGGACGGCCACCGGCGCCGGCAACCCGCCAGGGCCGAGTCCAGGGCGGGACGCCTTCTTCCAGCTTTCTGATGATGAGGTTGGTGATTTCGGCCGCGACGAAAAAAAAAAAAAAAAAAAAAAAAAAAAAAAAAAAAAAAAAAAAAAAAA
>NZ_JBNNOB010000088.1:0-15897 GCF_050274375.1 Sphingomonas sp. NPDC019816 | reverse complement strand
GGCCACGGGCGCTGGTCTCGGTGAGACTCCTTGCCCTCCCCCGACCCCTCCCGCAAACGGGAAGGGAGAAACAAGGAGGCCCCTCCCGTCTGCGGGAGGCGAGAGGAAGGGGGCGCGCCCCCGCCTGCGGGAGGCGAGAAAGAAGGGGGTAGCCTTCCCTCTGCTGGTTGGGCGGAGAAAATGGCGGGGGCGTAGGACCCGGGGCTTACATCAGCTCCACGGCCATCGCGGTGGCTTCGCCGCCGCCGATGCAGAGCGACGCCACTCCGCGCTTAGCCCCTTGCGTCTCCAGCGCCGACAGCAAGGTCGCCAGCACGCGTGCGCCGCTGGCGCCGATCGGATGGCCCAGCGCGCAGGCGCCGCCATGGATGTTCAGCCGGTCGTGCGACAGGTCCATGTCGCGCATCGCGATCATCGCGACGGCGGCGAAGGCCTCGTTGACCTCGTACAGGTCGGCGTCACCCGTCGACCAGCCGGCGCGCTCCAGCGCCTTGCGCATCGCAAAGACCGGAGCGGTGGTGAAGCGGGCCGGGGCATGGGCATGGCCGGCATGCGCGACGACGCGTGCGATCGGCGTCAGGCCCAGGCGATCGGCGACGCTGGCGCGGGTCATCACCAGCGCCGCCGCGCCGTCCGAGATGGACGAGGCGTTGGCCGCCGTGATCGTGCCATCCTTGGCAAAGGCGGGCTTCAGCGTCGGAATCTTGGCCGGGTCGCCCTTGGCGGGCTGTTCGTCCTGGGCGATCAGGACCTCGCCCTTGCGGGTCTTGACCGTGACCGGCGCGATCTCGCGGTCGAACGCGCCCGAGGCTTGTGCCGCCTTGGCGCGTTCCAGCGAGGCGATGGCGAAATCGTCCTGCGCGCCGCGCGTGAACTGATATTCCTGCGCGGCTTCCTCGGCGAAATGGCCCATCAGCCGGCCGCGCTCATAGGCGTCTTCCAGCCCGTCGAGGAACATGTGATCATATAGCGTGTCGTGGCCGATGCGCGCGCCGCCGCGATGCTTGTGGCTGAGATAGGGCGCGCCGGTCATGCTCTCCATGCCGCCCGCGACGATCATGTCGGCCGATCCGGCGGCCAGCGCCTCGGCGGCCATGATCGCGGCCTGCATGCCCGATCCGCACATCTTGTTGACGGTCGTCGCCTCGACATGCTCGCCAAGGCCGGCGAAGATCGCCGCCTGGCGCGCGGGCGCCTGGCCCAGGCCGGCGGGCAGGACGCAGCCCATATGGATGCGCTCGATGGCGGAGGGCGCGACACCGGCGCGCTCGACGGCGGCCCTGACGGCGGTCGCACCCAGTTGCGGGGCGGTCACATCGGCCAGGCTGCCCTGGAACGATCCCATGGGCGTGCGGGCATAGGACAGGATGACGATAGGGTCCGTCATGACGGCGATCTCTCCGATATTCTGGTCTTTGCGCGCGGCCTTACGACGTTTGGACGTGGCAAGCAAAGGGCCGTGGCGGTAGGAGCGGGCATGGATTTCGGGGCGGCATCACCGATCTGGGCGGCGATTTATGGCGGGGCGGGGGCGATCATCGGGTCGTTCGTCGCGGCGCTGGTGCTGCGCTGGCTGGACGATCGATCGGTGCTGACGGGCCGATCGGCATGCGATGCCTGCGGTGCTCCGTTGCGCGTTTGGGAACTGGTTCCGCTGCTCAGCGCGCTGGCGCTGCGTGGCCGGTGCGCACGGTGCGGCGCGCGTATCGACCCGGCGCATGTCCGTATCGAGGCGCTTGCCATGCTGATCGGCGCCAGTGCCGGCTGGGTGGCCGGGCCCGATGGCTGGACGGGGGCGCTGTTCGGCTGGTCGCTGCTCGCGCTGGGGGCGCTCGACGCGCTGGCGCTATGGCTGCCCAATCGGTTGACGGCATGGCTGGCGGCGACCGGGGTGGCGACGGGCGCGCTCGGCCATGGTCCGCCGCTCGGCGACCGGATCGTCGGCGGGATGATCGGGTTCGGGCTGCTTGTCGGCATCTCGGCGGGCTATCGCCGCTGGCGCGGACGCGACGGCATGGGCGGCGGCGACCCCAAGCTGATGGGGGCGATCGGGCTATGGCTCGGGTGGTGGATGTTGCCGCCGATCCTGCTGACCGCCTGCATCATCGGCTTGGGCTATGCGCTGTTTCGCCATGTGGTCGGGCGGCGGCGTATGGCCGGGAATGACATGGTGCCGCTGGGCCTGCTGCTCGCACTGGCGGCTTATCCGGCATGGCTGTTGATGATAGGGATGGCGGCATGATGCTTTCCACCCTGCTCGCCCTGGCGTTGGCCGGTGGCCAATCGACCACCGCCACGCCGGCCCTCGGCACCCTGCCGCGTCAGCAGCTGCCGACGCGCGGCTGTGCGGCCTATCTGTGGAGCGTGCAGGACCAGCGCTTTATCGCGATGGTCGAGCCCAACCGGCTGCGCATCATGCTGGACGGCAAGCAGGTCGATCTCGCCGCCACCCAGGCGGCGGCGTCGGGTACGCTGGGGCTGGCCAACACCACGCGCTATGGCGGCGCGGGGGTCGAGGCGGCGCTCGACATGACCATCGCCCAGCGCGAGACGCTGAAGGACGGCGCGATCGTCAGCGACGCGACGCTGCGGATCGCGCGGCCTGGCCACGACGAGCTGGTCATGCCGCTGGGGGGCCTGGTCGGGTGCGCGCCGGAGACGCCTTGATCCGCAACGGAACCCTTGAGGACGTTTTGGCGTTTAGGGGGCGTTGGGGGATCGATCCGAAATACGGAAGGGCCCTGTAGAAAGGGGCTTGGAGCGGCGTGACGCGACGGATTGGTAGACATTATTGGCTCGCCGTCGCGCTGGTCGTTCCTTCATCCCTTATCTCCCCCGCCCAGGCGCAATTGAGCCAACCGGGCACCGCGCCGGCACGCGGCCCCGACCTGCCGCGCGAGGTGCGCGAAGGCGCCGATCCACAGGGTAACGCACCGATCGTCCCCGACGCGCAGTTCAACGCCGCGCTGCCGCCCTTGAGCGGCGACATCAATGCGCCGCTGGAACCGATGTCGACCATGCGCGACACGCAACCGGCGGCGACGGCAATCCCCACGCCCCAGACCGCCACGCCCCAAACCGGGACGCCACTTCCCGCATCGGCGACGGCCCAGCCGCTCGCCACCGGCGACACGATCGCGCCGGTCGGGCCCGAGGATCCGCAGCTGGCGCAACCGCTGACCCCGCTCAACAGCTTCGATTCGACCCCGCTTCAGACGGCGGCGGACGTGCAGGGCGACCGTGCGCCCGACATCCGCTATGACATGGAGGTCAAGGGGCTGGCCGAGTTGAAGCTCGACGACGAGTTCCGCTCGCTGTCGGCGCTACGCGAAGGCAAGGGCAAGGCGAGCAACGCGACCCAGGTATCGGCGCGTGCGCGTGAGGACGAGCAGCTGGCTGTCCGCCTCATGAAGTCGCTGGGCTATTACGACGCGACCGCCGTCTCCTCCCTTCAGCGCGAGGACCAGGGCGAGGGGCAGGCGGGGCGCCTGAAGGTCACGCTGACCGCGACGCCGGGGCGGCTCTATCGGCTGTCGTCGGTCACGGTGAACGCGGCGCCGACCACGCCGCCCGACCTGGTCCGCAACAACCTGCCGATCAAGGTCGGCGACCCGATCGAGGCGGCGCGGATCGAGGGGGCGGAGGCCAATGTCAGTCTGGTCCTGCCACAACGCGGCTATCCCTTCGTCAAGGTCGGGGAACGCGACATATTGCTGGAGGATCAGGGGCCCGAGCCGGTCGGCGCCTATACCCTGCCCGTCGATACCGGCCCGCGCTCCGCCTTCGGCCAGCTGACGACGACCGGCGACAAGGTCTTCGACCTCGGCCATCTCAACGTCTTTCCCCGGTTCGAGGAAGGCCAGCTCTATGATTCGCGCCTGACCGACGACCTGCGCAACGCGCTGGTCGCGACCGGCCTGTTCAACGGCGTCGCGGTCGAGCCCAAGCGGACCGGGCGGATGAACCCCGACGGCACCGAGGCGATCGACCTTCAGGTCACCCAGACCAAGGGGCCGGCGCGCACCTTGTCGGGTGAAGGCGGCTATTCCACCGGGCAGGGCGTGCGCTTGCAGGGCAGCTTCACCAATCGCAACGCCTTCAAGCCCGAAGGGGCGATCATCGCCTCGGTCATCGCGGGCACGCAGGAACAGGGTCTCAGCGGGACCTTCCGCCGGTCGAACGCCGGGCGGCGCGATCGCACCTTCCAGGTGATCGCTTCGGCCAGCCACCAGAATTACGATGCGTTCGATGCGTTCATCGGCACCGTCGCCTTCCGTTGGAGCTACGACTCGACGCCGATCTGGCAGAAGAAGTTCACCTATGCCTTTGGCGGCGAACTGACCGGCACCAACGAAAGCGTGTACGACTTCACGCTGGGCGAGCGGCGGCGCGGCACCTATGGCATCGCCGCTATCCCGGCGCAGGCGGTGTTCGACCAGTCCGACGACCTGCTCAATCCGACGCGCGGCTATCGCCTGAAACTGAACCTCAGCCCCGAGACCTCGGTGCGCGGCGCGGTGCGCCCCTATGCGCGCACGATGATCGAGGGGACCTTCTATTACCCCGCAATGACCAGCCTGGTGATCGCCGGCCGCGCGCGGGCGGGCGCGATCTTCGGCATCGAGCGTGACGATCTGGCGCCGTCGCGGCGTTATTATGGCGGTGGCGGCGGATCGGTGCGCGGTTATGGCTTCCAGCGGCTGGGGCCGTTCGACCCGCAGGGCAACCCGGTTGGTGGACGCAGCTTGAACGAATTCTCGCTGGAGGCGCGCTATCGCTTCGGCAATTTCGGCATCGTGCCGTTCGTGGACGCGGGCAACAGCTATACGAGCACCTTGCCTACGGGCAAGGACCTGCGCTTCGGCGCTGGCATCGGCGGGCGCTTCTATACCAATTTCGGGCCGCTGCGCGTCGACGTCGCAACCCCGCTGAACCCGCGTCCGGGTGACGGCAAGGTGGCACTCTATATTTCGATCGGGCAGGCATTCTGATGGCGGACGAACAGGGCATGTCGCCGGAGCCCGTGGCCGCGACCGAGACCGTCGTGGTGCGTCGCCCACTGTGGCAACGCATCCTGAAATGGATCGGCTTCACGATCCTAGGCCTGATCCTGCTGGTCGGGGCGATCCTGCTGGGCATCAATACCGATCCCGGCCGCCGGTTCGTCGCGGACCAGTTGGGCGGTTACACCACCGCCTCGGGCCTGAACATCAAGGTCGGACGGATCGAGGGGTCACTCTATGGCCGGATGAGCCTGGTCGACCTGCGGGTCAGCGATCCCAAGGGCGTGTTCCTGTCCAGTCCTCGGCTGAATGTCGACTGGCGTCCCTTCGCCTATACCAACAATCATATCGATGTCCGCTCGCTGAGCGCCGATCTGGTCACGCTGGCGCGCAAGCCCGAACTCAAGCCGACGCCGAGCGACCCCAACGCGCCGCTGCTCCCCGATCTCGACATCGATGTGAACCGCCTGACGCTGAAGCGCTTCGTGATCGGCGCACCGGTGACTGGGCAGCGCCATGTGCTGGCGATCGACGGCAAGGTGCATATCGCGGACCGCCGCGC
The DNA here is from genome assembly GCF_050274375.1 of Sphingomonas sp. NPDC019816. Lineage (NCBI taxonomy): Bacteria > Pseudomonadati > Pseudomonadota > Alphaproteobacteria > Sphingomonadales > Sphingomonadaceae > Sphingomonas > Sphingomonas sp. NPDC019816. The sequence goes on along the minus strand of NZ_JBNNOB010000088.1, from coordinate 10,332 downwards.
GCAGGTGACGGCCAGCGCCGACGCGCTGCGCGCGCCGGGGGTCGCCGGCGGTGATCGTCTTCGCTTCATGCTCGACGCCGTGCCCGATGCCGACCGCATGGCAGTGGACATCAAGCTGACCGCACCGACCGGTGGCGTCGTCGCATCGATGGCCAGTCTGAAGGCGCCGTTGACGCTGGCGGTCGACGGACGCGGCGGTTGGAAGGCGTGGCAGGGGCGCGCGGTCGCGACGCTTGGCGGCGGTGAACTCGCCAATCTGAACGCCACCGCGCGCGACGGACATATCGAGGTGCGCGGCGTGACCCGGCCCGGCCTGTATCTGGAAGGGCCGGTCGAGCGGTTGACCGCACCCGCGCTACAGGTTGCGATCGACACCACGCTCAACGAACGGCGTGCCGATACGCGGATGAAGCTGCGCTCCTCGGCGTTGATGGTCGATGCTGGCGGCCTGCTCGACCTGGCGAACAGCCGGTTCGGCAATTTCGCGGTCGATGCCAGGCTGCTGACGCCCGGCGCCATCGCGCCCAGCCTGCGTGGCCGCGACGTACTGGCGCGCGTGGTGCTGGATGGTGCGTTCGCGACGCCGACGGTGGACTACAAGATCCGCGCCGGCGCGCTGGGCTTTGGCGAGACCTCGGTCGAAAATCTCTATGCCGAGGGTCTGGCGAAGGTGAACGCCGACCGCATCCTGGTGCCGGTCAAGGCGCGGGCGAAGCGGATCGCGGGGCTCAACGCGGCGGTGGGTGGCCTGACCAACAATGTCGCGATCCAGGGCGATTTCGCGATCGCCATGCCCAATATCCTGTCGGACAATCTGCGCATCCGTTCGGACAATATCGATGCCACGGCGGTGGTCGTCGCGAACCTGAACACCGGTCGCTATACCGGGGCGCTGAAGGGCCGGGTGAACAATTACCGGGTCGAGAGCATCGGCATCGTCAACCTGACCACCGATGCCGATCTGGTGGCGACACCGGGCGGGTTCGGGATGCAGGGGCGCGTGGTCGCCCGTACCTCGCAGATCTTCAACGAGGGCGCACGCAACTTCCTGGGCGGCAACGCCATCGTTCGTGCCGATGTCGAATACAGCCCGCAGGGCATCGTGACCTTCAGCGGACTTCGCCTCACCGCACCCCAGTTCCGCGTGACGCGGGGGCAGGGGCGTTATGATCCGGCCACCGGCGCGGTGGCGGTGTCGGCCGATGCCTATTCCACCCAATATGGCCCGCTGAGTGCACGGGTGACGGGGTCGCAGACCAATCCGGTGGTGGTGCTGACCGCGCCGCGGCCTGGCGTCGGGGTGGGGCTGGCCAATCTCCAGGCGCGGGTCGTGGGCCGCAACGGCGCCTATGCGGTGAACGCCAAGGGCGACACCAACTATGGGCCCTTCACCGCCGATGTGCTGGTCAGCACGGGGCGCCAGCTGGCGATCGATATCCGCAGCCTGGTCTTCGCCGGGATCAACGCGACGGGACGCGTCGTGCAGACCGCCGCCGGGCCGTTCGCGGGCGCGCTGCAATTCGCCGGGCAGGGGATCAACGGCCGCGTCCAGCTGGCCGATCAGGGCGGCAATCAGCGCGCCGATATTGCCGCGCGCGCGTATAATGCACGCGTCCCCGGGGCGGTCGACTTCACCATCGGTCGCGCCATCGTCAACGCCAGCGTGGTGATGCTGCCCAAGGCACCGCAGATCGTCGCCGACGCACAGCTGGCCGATACGCGCTATGGCGAGGTCGTGATCCAGTCGGCGCGCGCCAAGGTGAACTATACCGGCGGGCGCGGCACCGCGCAGGCCGTGCTGACCGGATCGTCGAGCATCCCCTTCAACGTGGCGCTGAACGCCCGCCTGTCGCCCAGCGAATATTTGGTCGCGGCGCAGGGCCAGGCCAACGGCATCCGCTTCCGCACCGCCAATCCGGCGCGGGTCCGCCAGGATCAGGGTGCATGGCGACTGTCGCCGACCCGGATCGATTTCGGGCGGGGTTCGGTGCTGATGGGCGGCTCCTATGGCAAGGGCTTGAACGTCCAGGCACGGCTTGACCAGCTCCAGATGTCGATCCTCGACGCCTTCGTCCCCAATCTCGGCATTTCGGGACAGGCGACGGGTTCGTTGGACTTCACACAGGCGCAGGGGGCCAGCTTCCCGACGGCCGAGGCGCGACTGACCATTGCCAATTTCCGTCGCACCGGCCTGGCGGCGGTGTCGGAGGCGGTCGATGTCGTCTTCGCGGGCCGGCTGGTCGCCGATGGCGGCGAGGCGCGTGCGCTGATCCGGCGTGGGCAGACGGTGGTCGGTCGCATGGTCGCCAACCTGCGGCCGCTGCCTCCGGGCAATGGCGGCTGGGTCAACCGGCTGATGCAGGCGCCGCTGTCGGGTGGCATCCGTTATAACGGCCCGTCCTCGGTGCTGTTCTCCTTCGCCGCGCTGCCCAATCAGCAGCTGACCGGTCCGATCGCGGTGGCCGCCGACTTCGGCGGACGCGTGTCCGCGCCGCAGCTGAACGGCCTGATCCGCGCCGACAATCTGACCTATGACAATGAAAGCTACGGCACGCGCCTGACCAACATGCAGCTGGCCGGCCGCTTCACCAACGACCGGCTGGAGATCACACGGCTCCAGGCCAAGGCGGGTGAGGGCAGCATCCAGGCGCAGGGCTCGATCGGGCTGGCGGCCGACAGCGGCTATCCCATGGATATTCGCGCGCAGCTCAACAATGCGCGCCTGGCCGACAGCGATGCGCTGGCCGCGACCACCAGCGGCACGATCCGCATCACCAATGGTCGTGACGGCGGGCTGATCCAGGGCGACCTGACCGTGCCCAACGCGCGCTATCAGATCATCCGTCAGGGCCAGGCCGAGGTGCCCGAGCTGACCGGCGTGCGTCGCCGCAGCGAGATCCGTACCCCTCGGCCGACCGATCGCCCGGCGCCGCCCAAGCCGGCGGGGCTGTTCCGCCTCGACCTGCGGGTGCGTGCGGACAACCAGCTGTTCGTCTCCGGCATGGGGCTGGAGTCGGAGTGGGAGATGGACCTGCGCATCGGTGGAACCAGTGCGGCGCCGACGATCAATGGCGGGCTCGATCTGGTGCGCGGTACCTATAGCTTCGCCGGCAAGCGGTTCGATGTGAACCGGGGCACGGTGCGCTTCCGGGGCGGCGCGCTGACCGACCCGGACATCAACATCCAGGCGACGACGACCACCGATGGCATCACCGCCGTGATCAACGTCACCGGCACAGGCCAGCGTCCGCAGATCAGCTTCACCTCGACCCCGACGCTGCCGCAGGACGAGGTGCTCAGCCGCCTGCTGTTCGGCACCAACCCGGAGAATCTCTCGGCGACCGAGGCGATCCAGCTGGCCGCCGCGCTCAACTCGCTGCGCGGGTCGGGCGGTGGGCTCAATCCGCTGGGCAAGCTGCGCTCCGCGACCGGGTTCGACCGTCTGCGCGTCCTGGGGGCCGACGAGGCGACCGGGCGTGGCACCAGCTTGGCGGCGGGCAAGTATCTGACCGACGACATCTATGTCGAGATCGTGACCGACGCGCGCGGCTTCACCGCCACGCAGTTGCAGATCGCGCTGACCCGGACACTTAGCCTGCTGACGCAAACGGGATCGTTCGGCGGATCGGCGGCGAGCTTGCGCTACTCGCGCGATTTCTGACGCTGGCTGACGGGGCGGCGGCTGGGAAGGTATTCCTGGCCGCCGCTCCGTCAGCGGGGTTTCGCCATGGGGTGACATGGGGCAGGATGCCGCCATGACCCCCGACCGCCTCACCGCCGATGCCACCGCGATCCTCGCCGATCTGATCGCGATCGATACCACGTCACGCGAATCCAACCTTGAACTGATCGCCTATGTCGAGCGGCATCTGACCGGCATCGGCGTCACCGGCCGGCGTGTCGCCAATGCCGAGGGGACCAAGGCAAATCTCTACGCGACCATCGGCCCCATGGAGCGCGGTGGCGTCGTGCTGTCGGGGCATAGCGATGTGGTGCCCGTCGATGGACAGCCATGGGCCAGCGATCCGTGGCGGCTGACCCGGCGCGGCGACCGGCTGTTCGGGCGTGGCACCTGCGACATGAAGGGGTTCCTGGCGCTATCGCTGGCGGTTGCGCCGATCGTCGCGCGGCAGGGGGTGGCACGGCCGCTCCATCTGGCCTTTTCCTATGACGAGGAAGTCGGCTGTCTGGGCGCCCCGTCGATGATCGCCGAGATCGCGCAGCACGTTCCGCCGCCCGTCGCCGTCGTGGTGGGCGAGCCGACCGAGATGGTGGTGGTCAGCGGCCACAAGGGGATCGCGACGTGGATCGTGACGGTGACGGGGCATGAGGCCCATTCGAGCCTCACCCATTTGGGTGCCTCGGCCAATATGGTCGCCGTGCGGCTGATGCAGCGGCTCGCCGATCTGGCCGATCGCCTGGCGGGGGAGGGCGATCCGCACAGTCCCTTCTGCCCGCATCACGCGACGCTGACCATCGGGCAGGTGCAGGGCGGCACGGCGGTCAATATCCTGGCGCGGGAATGTCGCTTCGCCTTCGACCTGCGGACCTTGCCGGGCCAGGATCCCGAAGAACTGCTCGGGCCCTTCTTCGCGGCCTGTGCCGAGGCGGACGCCATGCTGTCGGCGCGATTCGCCGGGGCGGGGGTTCAGGTGGAACGCCGCTCGCGCACGCCGTCCTTCGCCCCCGAACCCGATGGGATGGCGGAGCGGCTGGCACGAGGATGGGCGGGCGATAACGGCCCCGCGCGCGCCGTGCCCTATGCCGCCGAGGCGGGACAGTTCCAGGGGGCGGGATTCTCGACGATCATCTGCGGCCCCGGATCGATCGCGCAGGCGCACCAGCCGGACGAGTATATCGACATCGCACAGCTGGAACGCGGCGCCGCCTTCATGCTGAGGCTGGCGGAAGATCTGGTCCGATAGCGGATGTAAAAGATGTCGATGTGACACCCGAAGAGACATGAAGCGACCCGGTCAATATCATCCCGGATCGCTTCACATCATAACCTATATTTACCAGGGGCGAATGGACTCACCCCAGATCATCGCGAGAATGAACTTCAGCATGGGTTTTTCTCCCTATTGACGCCCGCCTGGGCGCAAGATGATGGTTAACGCCAAGTTAACCATATCGCAATGGGATCTGTGCGCTGAAGGACGACAGTTCGTCGCAACGGCGCAAATGGGGTTAACACCTTCTTTAAGGATGGCGCTTAGGCTGGGTCGCGTGAACGACGATCTCACTCGATTTGCGCCTGGCGACCCTGCCCCTGTCGGCCACGAACGACAGGTGATGGGGGACGATTCGTCCTGGCAGTTCCTGATCCTGATCGCGATCGGCAATTTCGCGACGCTGCGCCGGCATATCGGTCGCGAACAGAGCGGCTTGCTGGCCGAGGCGGTAGCGGCGCGGGTGACCGGGTTGTTTCCCGACGCGGTGGTGCGATCGACGAGTTCGACGCAGGTCGAGATCATGCTGCTGGGGGCGGACCGTGCGGCGGTCGACGTGCATCTGGCGGTGCTTGCGACCGCGTTGGCGCGCCCCTTCACCGTGGCCGGGCAGCCATGCCGGATCGAGCCGGTACTCGCCGCCGCGACCGCGATGAAGCCGCACGAAGACGATATTCGTCTGCTGGAAGAAGCCGAGCAGGCCTTGGCCGATGCGCATATCGAATGTCGGTCTGTCGTCCGCGACCTGGCCGTCCGCGTCGACCGGCTGGATCGCATCACGCTGGCCCGCGACCTGACCCACGCGATCGAACATGATGCGCTGTTCGTCGAATATCAGCCCAAGGTGCATGTCCGTCAGCAACGGGTATGCAGCATCGAGGCGCTGCTTCGCTGGCGGCATCCGGTGCATGGCATGATCTCGCCGGTCGAGTTCATCCCGGTCGCCGAGGAATCGCGGATCATCGCGCCCCTTACCCTCTGGACGATGCGGCGAGTGATCGCCGACCAGCGCCGCCTGGACCAGGCCGGCCACCCGCAACGCATCTTCATCAACATCTCCGGCATCCTGCTCGGCGACCCGGATTTCGTCCGGCGGGCCTGTGCACTGGTGAGGGACGGCGGCGCGTGCATCGGGTTCGAGATCACGGAGACATCGGTCATTCGCGATCCCGAAAGCGCTATCGCCAACCTCCAGACCTTCGTCGATATGGGCATCGCGCTGGCGATCGACGATTACGGGGCCGGCCTCTCCTCGCTGTCCTACCTCAAGCAGTTGCCCGCCTGCGAACTGAAGATCGACAAGCTGTTCATCACGCAGTTGACCAGTTCCAATCGCGATCCCCTGATCGTCCGTTCCACGATCGACCTCGCCCATGCGCTGGAAATGGAGGTCGTCGCCGAGGGGGTCGAGACGCCGGCGGCGCTGGCGCTGCTGACCGTGATGGGGTGCGACATGGTGCAGGGCTATCTAATCAGCCGTCCGATCGGCTTCGACGCGCTTTGCCAATTCCTCGACGAACAGGCGCATCAGGCGGTGATCGAGCGGGCGACTCCGCTGTCGCTGGGGCGCTTCGTCGCGCATGCGCGCGCTTAGGGTCGGCATCGTCGCCCTGGCCCTGCTGATCGCGGGCGCCGAGGCGAGAGCATCGATACCGCCGTCCTTCGATCGCGCCGTTGAGGCCGCGAAGGCAGCCATGCTGCGCGATCCCGGTCTCGTCATCGAGCATGCCGAGCAAGCAAAGCGCGTGGCGGCGGCGATGCAGCCGGGCGACGAACGTTCGCTGGCATTCGCCACGACCGACTGGTTGAAGGGCGAATCGCAGATTCGTCTCAACCACCATGCTCAGGCAGCGACGCTCATCAACCGGGCGGTGACCACCGTCCGGCGGCTGGCGCCCCGATCCGAACTCTACGGAAACCTTTTGCTGTCACGCGGCGCGATCGAAAGGGAACGAAGCAATATCGCCGGTGCCTTGAGTGCGTATCAGTCGGCACACCGCGTCTTCCAGCAGCTGAACAATGCGCGGGGGCAGGCGCGCGCCCTGGTCCAGATCGCCGACCTTTATAATGATGCGCAGGATTTCACATCCGCGCTTCATTATCTTGAGCTGGCCAGCACGACCTATCAGGGCGACGACGTCTTCCGCTTGGCGATTTTGAACAACCGGGCACAGACGCTGGGCGGTTTGTCCCGCGTACAGGATGCCTTATTGCAATTCCAAAATGCGCTGCGTCTCGCTCAGAAGGTCGATAGCAAACCGCTTCAGGGTCTGATCTGGCGCAACATCGCGCGCGGGGAGTTGCGTCTCGGGCGGATCGATGCCGCCGAGCTGGCCCTCGACAAGGCGCGGCGGGTCGATCCCGACGCCGGCCCGGCCGACCAGCGGGCGCTGTCGAGCATCGCGGCGCAGGCGGCGTTCCAGCGTGGCCGTTATCCGGCCGCCGCCGCGGCGATCGACCGGAGTTTTGCGGGCACCGACCTGTCGACCACGCCGGTATCGCTGCGCGATGCGCACAAGACCGCCTATGACATCTACAGCGCCACCGGGCGGACGGAGGACGCGCTTCGGCATCTTCAGGCACTGAAACGGATCGATGACGAATCGACCCGTCTGGCGACCTCCACCAATCTGGCGCTGATGAGCGCGCGGTTCGATTTCGCCAATCAGGAACTGCGCATCGCGCGGATGAAGGCCGCCGACCTGCAACGCAATATCGCCTTCGAGCGCGAACAGTTGCGTACCGAGCGGCTGATCATGTTCGGCTCGGTCGGCGCGGTCATCGTCGTGCTGGCCCTGCTCGGCATCTGGCTGTTCACGTTGGGACGCAGCCGCGACCGCATCCGCGCGGCGCATGGCGATCTGGCGATTACCAACGACCGGCTGGAAAAGGCGCTGGCGGTCAAGACAGAGTTCCTCGCCACCACCAGCCATGAGATTCGCACCCCCCTGAACGGCATCCTAGGCATGACCCAGGTGATGCTGGCGGACGGACACCTCCCCCCCGACACGCGCGAGCGGGTCGAGGTGATGCACGGTGCGGGCCTGACGATGCGCGCGCTGGTCGACGACCTTCTGGACGTCGCCAAGATCGAGCATGGCCGGCTGACGCTCGAAAGCACGCCGTTCGATCTGGCGGCCACGATCCGCGAGGCGTCGCGCCTATGGGAGGATCAGGCGGCGGCCAAGGGTGTCGCTTTCGTCATCGACCTCCGCGACTGCCCGGCAATCGTGACGGGCGACCCGGCCCGTATCCGCCAGATCGTCTTCAACCTGTTGTCCAACGCCTTGAAATTCACGGCACAAGGCCGGGTCGACCTGTCGGTCCATCGCGAACAGGGCGGCGTGGCGATCCGCGTCAGCGACACCGGCATCGGCATTCCCCCGGACAAGCTGGACGACATATTCGAGGCGTTTCGACAAGCCGACGCCAGCACGACGCGTCAGTTTGGGGGCACGGGCCTCGGCCTCGCCATCTGCCGGCGTCTGGCACAGGCGATGGGCGGCGACGTGACGGTGGTCAGCGAGGCGGGGCGGGGCGCGCGCTTCACCTTGTCCCTGCCGCTGATCGAACAGGCGGCCCCCGCGCCGGATGAACCCGACCTCCCCTATTTGCTGATCGTCGATCGCAATCCGATCCGGCGCGCGATGTGGACCAAGCTCGCCCACCCCTATGCCCGGCCCGTCTTCGCCAGATCGCCGGCGGAAGCGGTGGCCTGTCTGCGCGATGGCGACGTGGCGCAGGTCCTGGTCGACGACAGCGCAGTCCGCGACGACGGGCCCGAAGCGGCGCTTCGCACGATTCGCGCCGCGACGCCCCCGGACCGTCCGATCACGCTTTTGTGGCCCGACACCGAACCGCTCGAACGGAACGAATCTCCCCCGGCCGAATTGATCAAGGTTATCGCGAAGCCCATCGCGGGAGCGGAGGTGATGCGAATGTTATTTGATGCCTCGTCGCAAACACAACATAGCGCACTTGTAACGCAAGCGGCATGACCGGTAGGGCGGACTCATGATTGCGCTTCATAGTCCACGCGTCGACGCGATGAGGGGAGGACGATGAACGTCCTCTTCATCGAGGATGATCGCATGAACCGGCGGGTCGTGCGCGACATGCTCGATGTCGCGGGCGCGACCATGGCGGAGGCGGAAAGCGCCGAGATCGGTCTGGAGATGATCGACCGCGACACCTATCACATGGTCCTGATCGACCTTCGCATGCCGGGCATGGATGGCATCACCGCGATCCGCCATATCCGGGCGCGCGAAGACGCCAAAGCGGAACTGCCGATCATCGTCGTCACTGCCGATAGCGGAATCGACCTGCGCGAACGCTGCCTGGGGGCGGGCGCCGATGACGTCATCGTCAAGCCGGTCGCGATGGACCAGCTGTTCGAGGCGATGGGCCGGATCCTGGCGGGCGACCGCGGCGGATCGATGATCGCCTGATCATTCGTCCTTGGCGACGCGCAGGGCATCGGCCAGCGAGGCCGTCGCGCTGCCGCGTTTGGCGGGCAAGGGCTGTGACGGGTCGGGGCCCCAACCGGTCAGGAAGACCAGGCTGAACTGCTCCGCCGTCCGGCCATCGGGGTCCGCCATCGCCGCAAAGCCATTCGCCGCCGAGGCGAGCGCGGTGCGCCCGATCGGTCGCCGCTCGGCCAGGAGATTGCTTGCCGCCATGCCGCGCAGATCGCCCAGCAACCGCCCGAAGTCGCGATAACGGACATCCAGCGTCTCCACATCCGCGACCGGCAGGGTGAAGCCCGCGCGCATCAGCAGGTCGCCCGCCGAACGCACATCCACCTGCGGGTGCAGCCGGGCGACCGGCCGCTCGGCCTCGGCCTGGCGCAGGGCGGCGCGCAGCCGGGGCAGCGAGCCGCCACCGACGAAAGCCCCCAGGAACAGCCCGTCGGGACGCAGGACACGGCGGATCAGGGTCAATGCGCCGGGCAGATCGTCGATCTGGTCGAGCACGCCCGCGCTGACCACCAGGTCGAAGCTGCGATCGGCGAAGGGCAGACGATCCTCGTCCGCCTGCACGCCCTTTACGGCCCGTGCGAAGGCGAAGCCGGCATCGGCCCGCGCGACTCGCGCGCCCGGCGGGGGCGAAAAGGCACCGTCGAAACAGCCCAGGTCCAGCACGTCGCGGAACGGCCGGGTAACGGCGTCCAGCCGTTCGGCGATGCCATCGAGCATCGCGGCGCGCAGGAAGTCGTGCTCGACGTAGTCGGGCTGGGCACGGTCGCGGCGCCGGGGGCGCGCAAAGCGATCAAAAAGTGAGGGGGCGGGCCCACCGTTCCTTCTACACGCTTGCGCGATCGAGAAAAGCGGAAAAGAATCGTGTAGGTAAAAAGCGTTTTCCCGCCTTTTTCGACCTC
>NZ_JBNNOB010000087.1:0-15942 GCF_050274375.1 Sphingomonas sp. NPDC019816 | reverse complement strand
CAAGCGCGCATCCAAGACCCAGCACATGCTTGAAGTTACCCTCGACATCTTCCTCGCCAGAAAGCGATTGCAGAGTCCAAAGTAAACACTCCCCCCGGGCACGGGGAGGGGGCGCGCCGCAAAGGGTGTCCTATGAGGAAGCCCCCCTCCGTCAGCCCTTCGGCCTGCCCCCCCCCCGTGCCGAGGAGGATTTTACATTACCGAGTCGCGTTGTACTTCAGCTGCGCCTCGGTCAGCTGGAACCCGACCAGCGCCTCGAAGCTGGCGCTCGCCACGGCCTGGCGAACCTCGGGCTGGGTCAGCGGATCGACCGCCGCATCCTCGTCCCCCGCCTTGCGGCGGCGGGTCAGCTTCTCGCGGACATCGTCGGGCAGCGTCGCCGCCGACCGTGCAATGGTGGTCGAGGCCTCGCCCGCCACCTGCCCGCGCGCCTGGCCGGCGTCGAAATGCACGTTCACCTGCGCGACCCGCTTGGCGACGACATTGGTGCCGCCGCGCACGATCGCGATATAATAGGGCAGCGTCACGTCGCGCGCCGCCGCCGTGTCGGTGCGCCGCGCCTCGACATTGAAGGTCACGGTGGTGACGATGTCTGCGCCCGCATCGGCGCAGGTCGAGCGGACATTGGTCATGTTCGCGACCAGATCGATCGCATTCTCATCGGTCGCGCCCGGCGTCTTGAACAGCGTGACATCGCCGGTGCCCGCCGCCACGCCGACCACCGGACAGGCCGAGCGGACGGCGGTGATGCCGCCCGAGGCGTCGATCTCACCAGTACGGGCACAGCCCCCCAGAACGAGCGCAAGGGCAACGGGAGCGAGAAACGATGCTTTCACAGGTCGAAACGCCTATTCTGGATGCCGAAGCAGGATGCCGGTTTGGCCGCCAGCATAGGAACCGGGTTGGACGCGCGCAAGCAATGGCGTAGAGCCGCATCCATGACCGATGCTCCGAAGCCGCCGCTCGACCTGTTGATCGCCGCCCCGCGCGGTTTCTGCGCCGGCGTCGACCGCGCCATCCGCATCGTCGAGCTGGCGCTCGAAAAGCACGGCGCGCCCGTCTATGTCCGGCATGAGATCGTCCACAACAAGTTCGTCGTCGACAGCCTGAAGGCCAAGGGCGCGATCTTCGTCGAGGAACTGGACGAGGTGCCGCCCAACGCGCATGTCGTCTTCTCCGCGCACGGGGTGCCGAAGTCGGTGCCCGCCGATGCCGAGAGCCGGGGCCTCGAATATTTCGACGCCACCTGCCCGCTCGTCTCCAAGGTCCACCGCCAGGCCGAGCGGCTGGTCGAAATGGGCCGCCACATCGTGTTCATCGGCCATGCCGGCCACCCGGAAGTCATCGGCACCTTCGGCCAGGTGCCGCAAGGCTCGATGTCGCTGGTCGAGACGGTCGCCGATGTCGAGGCGTTCACGCCCGCCGACCCGGACAATCTCGCCTTCCTGACCCAGACCACCTTGTCGGTCGACGACACCGCCGCCACCATCGCGGCGTTGCAGAGCCGGTTCCCGACGATCCAGGGGCCGCGCGGCGAGGACATCTGCTATGCCACGTCGAACCGTCAGGCCGCCGTCAAGGCGATCGCCGCCGAGTGCGACGCGGTGCTGGTGATCGGCGCGCCCAACTCCTCCAACTCGCTGCGGCTGGTCGAAGTGGCCGAGCGGGCGGGCAAGCGCGCGCAGCTGATCCAGCGCGCCGCCGATCTCGACTGGGCGTTCCTCGACGGGGTGAAGACGCTGGGCCTGACCGCCGGCGCCTCGGCGCCCGAGCTACTGGTGCGCGAGCTGGTCGATCGCCTGTCGGAACGCTTCACCGTCAGCGAGCGCGAGGAAGAGACGACGCGCGAAACCATCGCGTTCAAGCTGCCGCGCGGGCTGGAAGCGGCCGCCTGATCCATGGCCGTCTATACGCAGGTTTCGGCCGAAGCGCTGTCCGCGTTTCTGGCACGCTATGACGTGGGTGAGCTGATCTCCGCCAAGGGGATCGCCGAAGGCGTCGAGAACAGCAACTATCTGGTCGACACCACCACCGCGCGGTTCATCCTGACGCTCTACGAAAAGCGCGTGGCGGCGGGCGATCTGCCCTTCTTCCTCGCGCTGCTCGATCATCTGGCGGCCAAGGGCCTGCCCGTACCGCCCGCGATCAAGGACCGCGACGGCGTGGAGATTCAGGAACTGGCGGGCCGCCCCGCCTGCCTGATCCAGTTCCTGACCGGCGTATCGCTGTCCCATCCCAGCCCGGCACAGGCGTTGGCGGCGGCGGATGCGATGGGCGCGATGCACTGGGCGGTGGCCGACTTCCCGCAGCGCCGCGAGAACTCGATGGGCCATGCCAGCTGGCGGCCGCTGTTCGCGCAATGCGGGCGCGACCTCGACCGGATCGAGCCCGGCTTGCATGACGCAATGGGCGAAGCGCTGGACGCGGTGCTCGACGGCTGGGATTTGCAACCGCTCGACACTTGCGTCATTCATGCCGACCTGTTCCCCGACAATGTGCTGGTGCTGGGCGACCGGGTCACGGGGCTGATCGACTTCTACTTCGCCTGCACCGATTACCGCGTCTACGACCTCGCCGTCATGCACTCGGCCTGGAGCTTCGACGCCAGCGGCGAAACCTATGCGCCCGAGATCGGCGCGGCGCTGGTCGAGGGCTATCAGCGTCACTTCCCGCTGACCGACGCCGAGCGCGCGGCGTTCGCCAAGCTCGCCATGGGCGCATGCCTGCGCTTTGCCCTGTCGCGGGCGTGGGACTGGCTCAACACCCCCGCCGACGCGCTGGTGACGAGGAAAGACCCGCTGGCCTATTGGCGGCGCTATATCGCCTATCGCGATGGAAAGGCCGGACTGTGACCCCCGTCGAGATCGCCACCGATGGCGCGTGCAAGGGCAATCCCGGCCCCGGCGGCTGGGGCGCGCTGATCCGATCGGGCGTGCATGAAAAGGAATTGTCGGGCGGCGAGGCGCTGACGACCAACAACCGTATGGAGCTGATGGCGGCGATCGAGGCGCTGAACGCCCTGAAGCGTCCTTGCGCCGTCACGCTGTCGACGGATAGCCGATACGTGATGGACGGCCTGACCAAGTGGATCCACGGCTGGAAGCGCAATGGCTGGCGCACGGCGGACAAGAAGCCGGTCAAAAACGCCGAACTCTGGCAGGCCCTTCTCGCGGCGGCCGACCGTCACCAGATCGAGTGGAAATGGGTGAAGGGCCATGCCGGCCACCCGGACAATGAACGCGCCGACAAGCTGGCGAGCGATGCGGCGGAGACGTTTCGGAAGTAGGATCGACGCCGGCGCGTCGATCACGGCTGAAACAAGTGGGTAGCGGACATGCCGCTTACGGAAATGCCGCCCCACATAGCCGGCACCGAGCCGAGCCCCCTTTCCCGAAAAGGATGGTGAGATGGGAAAGGCCTCTGACACCTCACCCCGCCAGATAAGCAGCGAGTTCCTCCGGTGCGGCCTGTGGGAAGGCTTGCCGTAGTAGATCCAGAAAGGCCCCTACCCTCGCGTTGAGCAGCCGACGCGAGGGATAGAGCGCCCATAGCGCGATCTCCGATCCGGCTACATCGCCCCACTTCGTCAGCCGCCCATCAGCCAGATCGCGCAGAACAAGGGATAGTGGCAGCCGCGCCACCCCGGCCCCGGCACGCACCGCGTCCCGGATCATGACCAGCGACGAAAGGCGAAGCACCGGATCGATCGCAAGCGTCTCTGCCCCGGCCGGACCCGCAAGCGTCCATGATCGGGCGGGATCGGCACCACGCACGACCGCTGATGCGGCCCCGCTCGAAGGTCGTGCCAGGTCAGGAGAGGCCACCGCGACCAAGCGGTCGTGTAGAAATGCGCGGCCGACCAGCGCATCGTCGGACGCCGGGTTGACCCGGATCGCAAGGTCGTAGCCCTCCTCGATCATGTCCACCGCCCGGTCGTCGGTGGTCACCTCCAGTCGGACCTCTGGGTGCGCCCGCGCGAAGTCGGCCGCGAGCCGCCCCATCGCAGTCTGCGAGAACAGCAGCGGCGCACTGACCCGCAATCGACCCCGTACCTGGCCGCCGCCAGACGCAATTGCGGCCGTTATTTCCTCCAACTCGATCAGCAGCGCGCCCGCGCGCTCGAACAATGCGCGCCCCTCCTCGGTCAGCTTGAGATCGCGCCGTCCCCGCTCGAATAGCCGTACGTCCAGCGCCGCTTCCAACTCGCCGACACGCCGCGACAGCGTGGCCTTGGGGCGTCGGGCGGCGCGTGATGCCGCGCCGAAGCCACCGTGACGGGCAACAAGGGTGAAGTCGGCAAGTGCTAGCAGGTCCATGTCGTTCCATCAGTGAGACGGCGCGTCCAAATTGCGCGTCTATTTGCGCATCGATGGATCACGCATCTTCGCTTCGTCAGCAAGACCCAGCGAAGGAGTAAATGCCATGACCATTCTCGTAATCGGAGCCACCGGCCGCGTCGGTCGCCACGTCGTCGACCAGCTGGTGCAGCGCGAAGCCGCTGTTCGCGTCCTCACGCGCGATCCCGCAAAGGCCGATTTTTTTGCAGGCGTCGAGGTCGTGCAGGGCGACCTGCTCGATGTCGATACGGTGCGGTCCGCCTTTACCGGCGTCCGCACGCTATTCCTCCTCAATGCCGTCACCGGCGACGAATTCACTCAGGCGATCATCACGCTCAATCTGGCGCGCGAGGCGGGCGTGACGCGCGTCGTCTACCTCTCGGTGTTCGAAGCCGACCGGGCCGTCAACGTCCCGCATTTCGCGGTCAAATACGGTGCCGAACGGATGCTGGAGGCAATGGGCTTCAGTGCGACGATCCTGCGTCCGACCTACTTCATCGACAATGAGGTCATGGTGAAGGACGTGATCGTGACCCACGGCGTCTATCCGATGCCGATCGGCGGCAAGGGTGTGGCGATGGTCGACGCCCGCGACATCGCGGAGGTCGCCGCGATCGAACTGATCCGCCGCGATACCGCCGAGGCCGCGCTTCCGAGCGAGACGATCAACCTGGTCGGGCCGGATACGCTGACCGGTGAGGCGGTCGCAGCGATCTGGTCGGAGGTGCTGGGCCGACCGGTCGCTTATGGCGGCGACGATCCCAGCGGATTCGAGGCCAACATGGCGACGTTCATGCCCAAGTGGACGGCCTACGAGATGCGGCTGATGGCCGAACGCTATGTCAGCGACGGCATGATCCCGCTCGACGGCGACCGCGCGCGACTGACCGCCCTGCTCGGTCGCCCGCTGCACGACTACCGCGAAACCGCGACCGCGCTCGCTCAAGCCTGAACATGACCTCCCGATCGAGGGGCCACAAACAGGACTTCTCGATCGGGATGATGTTTTGTGAATTTCACAAAGGTTCCCACGTCCGTCACGTCGATGCCGCTAGCTGTTATATACGAGCTAGAAAGTTGGCATGTCGAAATGGGGTCATGTCACAGAACGGGCACGAAATTATGCTTAGCCTGTCGGAAAGCCGATACCGGCCCAGGTCCGCGCATACTGGCTATCCGACAGGGATTATCGCCTATGCCGCCCGAGAAATACGAGCGTTGCTTTGGTGGTACCCTTGAACGACGTCAATCAGGTGGTGCTGTTGAAAATGGCCGCTGTCGGTCACGTTGTTAACCGCGCGCATCCGCGCACGCGCAGCCCAAGCACCTAGGGTCAGGACTCATTGATCAGAGCCAGAAGATGACGGTTGCAGCGAGAGCGACGGCGGAGAAGAAGGCAGTAGGGCAGCGGTCATAGCGGGTGGCGACACGGCGCCAGTCATTGAGGCGGCCGAACATGATCTCGATGCGGCTGCGACGCCGATAGCGGCGCTTGTCGTACCGAACCGGCTCGTTGCGCGATCTGCGGCCCGGAATACAGGGCTGGATACCCTTGGCGTGGAGAGCATCCCTGAACCAGTCGGCGTCGTAGCCACGGTCGCCGAGCAGCCACTGCGCCTTGGGCAAATCGTCCAGCAGCGCTGCCGCGCCGGTGTAGTCGCTGACCTGGCCGGCGGTCATGAAGAAGCTCAAGGGGCGGCCGTTCGCGTCGGCAAGGGCGTGAAGCTTCGTGTTCATGCCGCCCTTAGTGCGGCCGATCAGGCGGCCGAGATCCCCTCTTTAACCCGCAGGCTCGATGCCGTGCAGTGCGCTTTCAAATATGTCGCGTCGATCATGACCGTCTTTGGTTCGGCATCCACCGCAGCCAGCCCTTCCATCATCCGCGTGAACACGCCCGCCTCGCCCCAGCGCTTCCACCGATTGTAGAGCGTCTTGTGCGGACCGTAGGCGCTCGGCGCATCTCGCCAGCGCAGCCCGTTGCGGTTGACGAAAACGATGCCGCTGAACACTCTGCGGTCATCAACCCGAGGCCTGCCGTGGCTCTTGGGAAAAAACGGCCGTAGCCGCTCCATTTGCTCGTCCGTAAGCCAAAACAGGTCGCTCATCCCAATCTCCTTGCGGAGCCTGAATCAGATCGCAGCCCTCACATCAATGGGTCCTGACCCTAGGCCAAAAACCGCCCCGCGCCATAGCGTGCCGCATCCACCCCCGCAGGTACATCCCCCTCCCCCAGCAGCAACCCCGCCGCCAGCATCGCTCCCGCCGGCGCGGTCTGGATGCCGAAGCCGCCCTGCCCTGCGCACCAGAAGAAGCCCGGCACCTCGGGATCGAACCCATATACCGGCGCGCGGTCGGGGGCGAAGCTGCGCAGGCCGGCCCAGCGGCGCTCGACCGCTTCGACGCGCCAGTCGACGGTCTTTTCAAGCCGGTCGATGGCGACCGCAACGTCCCATTCCTCGGGCGCGATGTCGCAAGGCGGGCTCGGCGTTTCGTCATGCGGGGTCAGCCAGAGCCGGCCGCCGGCCTCGGGCTTGAAATAGAATTGGCCGTTGATGTCGATGACGTGTGGCAGGCCGGCGGGCGCGGGCGGGTCGGTGCGCAGCTGCATCATCGTGCGGCGATAGGGGGCGATACCGATCGGCGCGGCGCCCGCCATGCCGGCGACCGTATCGGCCCAGGCACCCGCCGCATTGACCAGCAGCCGCGCCCGCACCGGGCCGGCCCGGGTCTCCAGCCGCCATATGCCATCGCGCCGCTCGGCCGTCAGCAGTGCGGCGTCGGTCATCAGCGTAGCACCCGCCACCTTCGCCACCGCCAGATAATCGGCATGCAACGCGGCGACATCGATATAGGCGCAGCTCGGCTCCCACACGCCGTGCACCCATTCGCGGCGCAGGCCGGGGACGTGCGCCGCCGGATCGACCCGCGACAGCGCGACGCCACTCCCCTCGAAATCGGACAGCAGGCGCGCGATCCGCCCCGCATCCTCCTCCCGCCCGATATGAAGCGATCCGAGTGGCGTCAGATAGCCGCCTTCGCGCAGGGCGGAACCGGAGGCGGTGGTCAATGGCTGCACCGCCGGGCCGCCATAGGTTTCCGACCAGAAGGCGGCCGACCGTCCCGTCGCGTGGCGGCCGGGCAGGTCCTCCGCCTCGATCAGCACGACACGCGCGCGTGGTCCGACCGCCGCCGCCAGGCTGGCCCCCGCCATGCCGGCACCGATGATCGCGACGTCGTGGGTCATCGCGCCACCTCATTCAGAAACGCGTCGATCGCACCCAGCGCGCGCAGCCGCACCGGGTCCGCCTCCCGCAACAGCTCATGCGCGGCCTCGGGTCCGAAACGCACGATCCGCGCGCCGATCCGCTCACCGAGCCGGGCGGCCGCCACCGGATCGACCAGCCGGTCGGCCTCCGCCAGCAGCATGAGGGTCGGCACGCTCACATCCGCCAGACGCGGGTCTCCACGCAGGCTCGCGATCGACCGCAGCGCCGCCGCCACCCAACCCCAGCTGGGCGGACCCAGCGCCAGTTCGGGGTGACGATCATACCAATGCGCCTCGTCCGCATAACGATCGGCGTCGTGGGTCAGGTTGCGTTGGCGCGTATGCGAGCCAGCCCCCTCCCGCGCGCGCCAGACGCCCCGCGTGGCCCACGTTCCCGCCATGCACCGGACGATCCCCCCGCCCAGCATCGGCCCCAGCGGCAGTTTCAGGCCCAGCATCGGTGCGACGAGGATCAGCGCATCGGGCGCAACCGCCCCCTCGACGACCCCGCGCAGCGCCAGATGCCCGCCCATGGAATGGCCCAGCAGGACGGCCGGCCCCGCCGCTTCGCGCCGCCAGTCCGCCCAGAAGGCGCGCAGATCCTCGATCAACGTGGCGAAATCGGTGCCATGCCCGACATGGGGGTCGGACGTCAGCCGCCCCGATCCCCCCTGCCCGCGCCAGTCGAATGCGGTCACGCTCCACCCCCGCGCGACCAGATGCGCGAATATCTCCAGATATTTCTCGACCACATCCGCGCGCCCGGTCTGAAACAGCAGCCGGCCGACGGGACGCTCCGCGTCCCAGTCGAAGCGGCGGTGATCCCAGCCATCGGGCGCGGTCCATCGCGACAGGCATGCGGACGCCGGAAAGCTGCGGCGAAGGGCGAGCACTGAAGCGGGATCTGAAGCGGGGGCGTCGGTCATCCGATTCCCGGTTACGGTTTGGAAAGCCCCGCCGTCTAGGAGCTTTTGCCTTATGGACTGGTCCGTCATCCGTATCGCCCTGCTCTGCGCGCTCGGCCTGCTGCTGCTGTCCGCCGGAATCGAGGATGCGCGCACCCGCGAGATCGCCGATCGCAAGAATGCCGCGATCGCGCTGATCGCGCCCTTGTGGTGGTGGGCCTCGGGCGTTCCGCCATGGCCGGACGCGGCGCTTCAGCTCGGCGTCGCGATCGGGCTGTTCCTGCTGTTCGCGCTGGCCTTCCGCGTCGGGATGATGGGCGGGGGCGATGTGAAGATGATCGCGGCGCTGTCGCTATGGCTGCCCCTCGGTCCATTGATCCGCATGCTGATGCTGATGTCGATCACGGGCGGGGTGGTGACCCTGGCGATGCTGATCGACCGGCGACTGCGCGGGCGCGAGCGGGGCGATGCGGTGGAGGTCCCTTACGGCGTGGGGGGGGGGAGGGGAGGGGTGATGGTGCTGCAAGAAACAACACTTCACCCCCCTCCCCCTCGCTCACCCACCCGACATGCCAGGAAAAGGGTCCGGCCCGCGAGCCGAAGAACATAGATGGACAGTCGCAAGATCTTATTGCTGGTGGGGGCGTTGCTCGTCGCCGGGATGACGGCGGTCTTCGCCCGTACGCTGACGGCGGGCAGCCCCGTGCCGCCCGCCAGTGCGGCGGCAGTGACGGTCGCTCCGCCGCCCGAGCTGGGTACGCAGATCCTGGTCGCGACCCGCGCGTTGCCGGTCGGCACCATCATCGACCCCACCGCGCTGAAGTTCCGGCCCTGGCCCGATCAGATGGTCGACGGCGCCTATTATGTGAAGGGCAAGTCCGATCCCGCCCAGTTGCAGGGCACGGTCGTCCGCTATGCGGTCACCGCCGGCCAGCCGCTGACCCAGGGCATGGTGGTGCAGCCGGGCAATCGCGGCTTTCTGGCCGCCGCGCTGATGCCGGGGATGCGGGCGGTGACGGTGCCGGTGTCGGCGCAGACCGGCGTCGCCGGCTTCGTCTTTCCCGGCGACCGGATCGACATGGTCCTGACCCAGGACGTGGCGGGCGGCGGCGACGGCCCGCCGCTGAAGGTGTCGGAGACGATCCTGCGCAACGTCCGCGTGCTCGCGACCGACCAGCGCACCGACAATCAGGCGACGGGCGACGGCAAGACGCCGATCCAGACCTTCACCACGGTCACGGTCGAGACCACGCCCAAGATCGCCGAGCAGCTCGCCGTCGCGCAGACCGTGGGGACGCTGTCGCTGTCGCTGCGCGCGCTGGCCGATCAGTCCACTGATCCACGAAACCCGAACGCGGACCAGACCGGATCGGCGGGGCCGATGATCGACCATGCCTCCTATGTCACCGGCGGCGATATCTCCCGCTATCAGCGGCGGACCGTACCGGGCCGCCAGGCCGGACCGGCGACGGGCGCGACCGGCACGGGTCAGCCGACGGCCGCCGTCAAGACCGAGGGCAGCGTCCGCGTCGCGCGCGGCTCGCGCGGGGCGGAGGGGGAGAAGTGAGGATGATGACGAAGCGAACCATTCCGACCGGTATCGGTCGTCCGGCCGCCGTCGCGCTGCTGCTCGCCCCGCTGCTCCTCGCACCCTCCCCGGCGCATGGCGCACCGGGGGCAGGCGGCCGGGCCGCCGCGGATGCGCGCGGCGGACAGGTGCTGGAGATCAATACCGGACGCGCCCGGCTGATCACCCTGCCGCGCCCGATGACCGATCTGTTCGTCGCCGACGACAGCATCGCCGATGTCCAGGTTCGCTCACCCACGCAGCTTTACATCTTCGGCCGAAAGCCGGGCGAGACCACCATCTCGGCCACCGCGCGCGGCGGCGCGGTCGTCTATGCGACCACCGTTCGGATCGGCAACAATCTCGATTCGGTCGGCCGGATGCTGCGTCTCGCCATGCCCGATGCGCAGATCGCGGCGACGCCGATGAACGGCCTGGTCCTGCTGACCGGCACCGTCGCCAGCCCCGATGACGTCGCCGAGGCGGAGCGTCTGGTCCAGGCCTATGTCGGCAAGGATACCAAGGTGATCGGTCGTCTGAAGACCGCGACACCGCTCCAGGTCAATCTTCAGGTCCGCATCGCCGAGGTCAATCGCAGCTACGTCAAGTCGATCGGCGTCAACCTGCTGAACCGTGACCGCAGTTCGGGCGGCTTCGTCTTCGGGGTCGCATCGGGCAGGAATGGGGGCACGATCACCGATGGGATCAATCCCGGTGGCGGCACGCGTACCGAATATGGGTTCGAGCGCGGCCCGCTGCATACGACATTGGGGCTGGGTGGCCGTGTGCTGGGCACCGACCTGCTGGGCGCGCTCGACCTGGGCGAGACATTGGGTCAGGTATCGACGCTCGCCAATCCCAATCTGACCGCCCTGTCGGGGGAGACCGCGACCTTCCTGGCGGGCGGGGAAATCCCCATTCCCATGTCAGCCGCCCTGGGAACGGTGTCGGTCGAATATAAGCAATATGGCGTCAGCCTGTCCTACACGCCGACCGTGCTGTCCGACGGGCGCATCTCGCTTCGCGTCCGGCCCGAGGTATCCCAGATCTCCTCGGCCGGAGCGGTCACGCTCGACAAATTCACCATTCCGGCGCTCACGACCCGCCGCGCCGAGACGACGCTGGAGCTGGGATCGGGGCAGAGCATGATGATCGCCGGCCTGTTGTCCAACAGTCGGGACAATTCGATCGAAAAGACGCCGTGGCTGGGCGACCTGCCGCTGATCGGCGCGTTGTTCCGCTCCAACGCCTTCAAGCGCAACGAAACCGAGCTGGTCATCGTCATCACCCCCTATCTGGTCAAGCCGGTCAATTCGCCGTCCGACATCGCGCTGCCCACCGACGGCCAGCGGGCGGTCAACGACGCCGAACGCGTCCTGCTCGGCCGGCTCAGCGCCGGCTCCGGCGAGGCGCGCCCGGTGCCGACCATGGCCGATCCCGCGCAGGGCCGCGCGCTGACCGGTGCCCAGCGTGCGATGCCGCCGACACCGCGTGCCCGCAAGGGCGTCCCCGCCCCCGGTTTTTCCGAATGATCGCCCGCCCAAGGATGTCCCGCCCCATGCGCCTATCCCTTTCCACTCTGGCATCGGCCGGCCTGCTGGCGTTGACCGCCGGTTGCGTCGGCACTGGCCAGCCCGGCCTGGAGACGGTGCATCAGCCGGTGGTGACGCAGGCGGACTATGCCCTCGACCTCGCGCTGTCGGGCCCACGCCTGGCGGGTGACGAGGCGCAGCGCTTTGCGGGTTGGGCCGACAATCTGCGGCTCGGCTACGGCGACCGCGTCACGATCGAGGACCCGCAAGGCGAAGCCTCCGTCGCCTATCGCCAGATCGCCGAGATCGTCGGCCGCCATGGCCTGCTGGTCGGAACGCCGGCCGCGATCGCCCGCGCGCCGCTGGCCCCGGCCACCATCCGCGTCGTCGTGACGCGGGCCAGGGCATCGGTGCCCGGCTGCCCCGATTGGAGCAGCGACGTCGCACCCGACTGGGCCGGGCGGACCGCCTCCAATCACGGCTGCGCGGTCAACCGCAACCTCGCCGCGATGGTCGCCAACCCCCATGATCTGGTCCAAGGTGTCGACGGACCGGCCAGCGCCGACCCGGCCGTGGCCGCACGCGCCGTCAACGCCTTTCGCCGCGCCCAGCCAACGGGCAACGGCGGAACCTCGCTGCGCAACGCGACCGGCAAGGGCGGCGGCGATAGTGGCGGCATGGGGGCTGGCATGGGCGGGGGTTCGGGCGGCTCCGGTGGCGGCATGGGAGGCCAGCCGTGAACGCACCCTGGAAACCGCGTGGCCTGACGACCCGCGATCCCTTTCAGGCCTATGTCTGCGACGAGCGGACAACCGAGGCCATTCGACCGTTGCTGGCCGAGCAGGGCTGGTCGCCCGACAAGGTGCTGAAGGGCGGTCTGCGCGGCGCGATCCAGGCGCTGTCGGTCGCCGCCAGCCCGCAGATCCTGCTGGTCGACCTCAGCGAGTCGCGCGAACCCGCGCAGGAGATCGGCAATCTGGCCGAGGTGTGCGAGCCTGGCACGATCGTGATCGCGATCGGCCCGGTGAACGACGTGCGCCTCTATCGCACGCTGCTGGCCAGCGGTTTGCACGATTATCTGCTGAAGCCCGTCAATCCCGACCAGCTGCGCGACTCGTTCGCGCAGGCCCGCGCGATCCTGCACACGCCGCAATCGGCCGACCTGACCCCCGAAAAGGCGCCGTGCAGCGTGGCGGTGATCGGGGTGCGCGGCGGCGTCGGCGCATCGACCATCGCCACCTCGCTCGGCTGGCTGATGGCCGAACAGCTCGGCCGCACCACCGGTCTTCTCGATCTCGACGTGCATTTCGGCACCGCCGCGCTGGCGCTCGACCTGGAGCCGGGGCGCGGGCTGGTCGACGCGATCGACAATCCCAGCCGCATCGACGGGCTGTTCCTCGAACGTGCGATGGTCAAGGCGTCCGAACGGCTCGCCGTCCTGTCGGCCGAGGCGCCGATCAGCGGCCCGGTGCTGACCGACGGCCTGGCCTTCACCCAGTTGCAGGACGAGATGCGCGCGAATTTCGAGACCATGGTCGTCGATCTGCCGCGCAACATGCTGATCCAGCATCCCGTGCTCGCCGCCCATGTGCAGACCATCGTGCTGGTCACCGAATTCACGCTGGCCGCCGCGCGCGATACGATCCGCCTGTTGTCCTGGCTCAAGACCCATGCGCCGCAGGCGACCGTCCTGGTCGCCGCCAACCGGGTTCTGCCGGCCGCCCAGGCGGAAATGGCGCAGAAGGATTTCGAAGGGTCGATCGAGCGCGCCGTCGATGTCCTGATCCCGCATGACCAGAAGCTGGTCGTGCAGGCGGCCAAGGCGGGTCGCCTGATCGCCGATCTCGGCCGGACGTCGCGCACCGTGGCGCCGCTGATCGCGCTGGCCGGGCGCATCTGCGTCTCGGCCGAACATGCCGCCCCCGCCCGGCGCACGCTGCTCGACAAGTTCGACCTGAAGGCGTTCCTCGCCAAGCGACCACGGCCGAGCTGATCCGATGAGCCTGTTCGCGACCCTGATCCTGGCGGCCGGCGTCTTCCTGACGCTGGTGCTGGTGGCGACCGCCCTGTCCGGTCCGTCCACCTCCCGCCAGCAGGCCCGCCGACTGGCGGGTCTGCGCGGTCGGGTGGCGCTCGACCTCGACAAGCCGGTATCACCCATGGTCGCGGCGTCGCGCGGCATCGCGCTGGCCAGCGACACGCGCGTCGACAAGGCGTTTGCCCGGCTGCTCCCCAATCCCGCCAAGCTGGCCAAGCGGCTCGACCGGACCGGGCGCGACTGGACGGTCGGGCAATATGGCATCGTCAGCGCCGGTGTCGCGCTGGGCACGACCATCCTGCTGGCGCTGCTGGGCCTGCCGCTGTTCCTGGCGGTGCTGGGCGGCATCGGCGCGGGTCTGCTGATACCCAACATGATCGTCGGCATGACGATCCGGCGGCGCACGACGAAGTTCGTCGCGCGCTTTCCCGACGCCATCGAGTTGTTGGTACGCGGGCTTCGCTCCGGCCTGCCCGTGACCGAGACCATGGCCGTGGTCGGCCAGGAGGTGCCCGGCCCCATCGGCGAGGAGTTTCGCGCCGTGTCGGACCGGATGCGGATCGGCCGTTCGATGGATGCCGCGCTTCAGGAAACCGCCGACCGGCTGGAGACGCCCGAGTTCCAGTTCTTCGTCATCGCCATCGCCATCCAGCGCGAAACCGGCGGCAACCTGGCCGAGACCCTGTCCAACCTGGCCGACGTGCTGCGCAAGCGCGCGCAGATGAAGCTGAAGATCAAGGCGATGTCGTCCGAATCCAAGGCGTCGGCCTATATCATCGGGGCGCTGCCCTTCCTGGTCTTCGCCATGATCTGGATGATCAGCCGGCCCTATATGGAGCGCTTCTTCATCGACCCGCGACTGATGATCGTCGGCGCCGCCGGGGTGGTGTGGATGGCGATCGGCGCCTTCATCATGTCGCGCATGATCAATTTCGAGATCTGATATGACCGGTTCCGCCTCCTTCTCCGGCCTCGGCCCCGAAGCGGTCACCGCCATGCTATGGGCGGTGTGCGTGCTGTCGCTGATGGTCGTCGGCTATGTCCTCATCGGTGTGCGCGATCCCATGCGCCGCCGCGTCGCCACGCTGAACGCACGCCGCGAACAGTTGAAGGCCGGGATCGACACCGGCCCGAAGCGTCGCGCCCAGTTCATCGATCGCGGCACCCTGCTGGAACGGATGCGCCGACTGCTCAGTGCGCTGCGCATGCTTCAGGACGAACAGGTCAAGGCGATCCAGCTGAAGCTGCTTCAGGCGGGCATCCGGTCCAAGGAGATGGCGTTCGCGGTGATCTTCGGTCGGCTGGCCCTGCCGATCCTGCTGGGCGGCGGCACGGCGCTGTGGGTCTATGGCAGCGACGATTTCGCCCAGTGGAGCGGGTTCAGCCGCTACATGATGGTCGCCGGCATGCTGGTGCTGGGCTACAAGGCACCCGACATCGCGCTCAAGAACCAGATCGACAAGCGATCGCATGCGATCCGCAAGGGCCTGCCCGACGCGCTCGACCTGATGGTGATCTGCGCCGAGGCGGGGTTGACGGTCGATGCCGCCTTCGCCCGCGTCGCGCGCGAACTGCGCCGCGCCTACCCGGAACTGGGCGACGAGTTTCAGCTGACCTCGGTCGAACTCGGCTTCCTGACCGACCGGCGACAGGCGCTGGAGAATCTGTCGTTGCGGGTGAGGCTGGACGCTCTGCGCGGCGTCGTGACCACCATGATCCAGACCGAGAAATACGGCACCCCGCTCGCCAGTTCCCTGCGCGTGTTGTCGGCCGAGTTCCGCAACGAACGCATGATGCGCGCCGAGGAAAAGGCCGCCCGCCTGCCCGCGATCATGACGGTGCCGCTGATCCTGTTCATCCTGCCGACGCTGTTCGTCGTGATCCTCGGCCCCGCCGCCTGCTCGATCAAGGATTCGCTGATGACCTCGATGGCGGGGCGGTAGCGCCGTCGCGCACGAAATCGGGGACGCGCGCAACCTCTCGCGGCGATCGGTCGTTAGTCTTGCGTAACAGGCAGGGATCGACGCGATGTTGTTCACTTCGACGACGCAGTTCGCCGTGCTGGGGCTGGTCCTCATCGCGGGTTGGCTATTCGGGCTGGCGAGCCATCCGGGCGGCCGCAAATGGCGTAACCGCTATGCCACCGAACGCGACGCCCATGCCACCCACCAGAAGGACGCCGAGGCCAAGCTGTCGACGGCCCATGCGCGCATCGCCGAGCTGGAACGCGAGAATCAGCGGCTGGCCAGCTCACGGCCGGCCGCGGCCGCCCCGGTAACGGATGCGGGCGCGCGCCGC
>NZ_JBNNOB010000086.1:0-15942 GCF_050274375.1 Sphingomonas sp. NPDC019816 | reverse complement strand
GCTGATCGAGGCGTGCCTCGAACTCATGGCCTCGGACGCGATCGTCGCGATCCAGGACATGGGCGCGGCGGGCCTGACCTCCTCGAGTGTGGAGATGGCGTCCAAGGGCGGCGTCGGCATCGAACTCATCATGGACGATGTGCCCCAGCGCGAAGATGGCATGACGGCGTATGAAATGATGCTGTCGGAAAGCCAGGAGCGGATGCTCATGGTGCTGAAGCCGGGCCGCGAGGATTTCGCCGAAGCGATCTTCCGCAAGTGGGAGCTGGACTTCGCGGTCATCGGTCACGTCACCGAAACCGGGCGTATGGTCCTGCGCCACAAGGGTGAAGTGGTGTGCGACATCCCACTCGCGCCGCTGGCCGACGATGCGCCGCTCTATGATCGTCCGCATGTCCCGACCAAAGTTCCCGCCGCAATCACCTCGCCCGGTTGCCAGGACCCGGCGGCGGACCTGCTCAAGCTGATGGGCTCGCCCGACATCGCCTCGCGCCGGTGGATCTGGGAGCAGTATGACCATATGGTTGGCGGCGACACGGTGCAGCGCCCCGGTGGCGACGCCGCCGTGGTCCGGGTCCATGGCACGCAAAAGGGGCTCGCCATGAGCACCGACTGCACGCCCCGCTATTGCTATGCCGATCCGGTCACGGGCGGCATGCAGGCGGTGGTCGAGACCTGGCGCAACATCACGGCGGTCGGCGCCAAGCCGCTCGCCATCACCAATTGCCTGAACTTCGCCAACCCGCAGCGGCCCGAGATCATGGGCCAGATCGTCGGCTGTCTGGAGGGCATGAGCCAGGCGTGCCGTGCGCTCGACTACCCGATCGTGTCGGGCAACGTCTCGCTCTACAACGAATCGAAGGCGACCGGTGGTGGCTCGGCGATCCTGCCCACGCCTGCGATCGGCGGCGTCGGCCTGATGGCGGACTGGTCCAAGTCGGCGACTATCGCCTTCAAGGGCACCGGCGACGTCATCGTCCTGATCGGCCCCCCCAAGGGCGAGATCGGCCAGTCGCTGTGGCTGCGCGAGGTCCACGGGCTCGAAGGCCGCGACGCGGGTCCGCCGCCGTCGATCGATCTCGATGCCGAACGTCGCACCGGCGATCTCGTGCGCGAGTCGATCACCGCCGGCCATCTGACCGCCGTGCATGACGTGTCGGACGGCGGCGTCGCGGTGGCGGTGGCCGAAATGGCGCTGGCCGGCAATATCGGCGCGCTGATCCAGTTCCCGGCGACCGGCGAGGCGTGCCGCCAGCTCTTCGCCGAGGATCAGGGCCTCTATATCGCCACGGTCGAGGATACCGCGCTGATCGACTTCCTGGCGAACGCGCATCAGGCGGGCGTCGAGGTCGAGCGGATCGGTCGTACCGCCGGCAGCCGCCTGATCTTCGAGCGGGAAGACGGCGATTTCGTCGTGGCGCTGGACGATCTGCGCCGTGCCCATGAGGGCTTCTTTCCCGCGCTGATGGGCGCCGACGCCGCGCTCGCCTAACCCTCCGACGGAGCCTCGGCCCGCTGCCGGGGCTCCGCGCAGGACCGCAATATGGCATAGCCGATCCCGGCAGCGAGCAGCGATGCGACCAGCACGCCCAGCGAAGCCGCCTCGCGCATCTCGCCCCCGCCAAAGGCCAGGCCGGCGATGAACAGTGAAATGGTAAAGCCGATTCCGGCCAGCGCGCCGACGCCAATCACCATCCGCCACGTCACATGATCAGGACGCTGGGCCAACCCCAGCCGGCTGGCGAGCCAAGTAAAGCCAAGGAAGCCCAGCGGCTTGCCCACCACCAGCCCCGCCACCACGCCCAGCACCAGCGGGCTGCCGATCATATCGATCAGATCGGCCGAGAAATGGATGCGGACGTTAGACAGCGCGAACAGCGGCAGGACGACATAGTTGACCCATGGCGTCAGCACCTCGATCAGGCGGCTGCTCGCCTCGCGCGTCGCCGATGCCATTTCATGAAGATAGCCCAGACGCTCCTCAGCCCGTTTGCGCAGTTGGCTTTCCTCCTCCGCGTCATCCGTCCGTTCGGCCGCGTCATGCGCCCGCCGGAACGCATCCACGCGCGGCTGCACCCGCTCGGCGAAACGCGCCTGGTCCAATCGGGGCGCGACCGGCACCGTCAGCCCGATCAGCACGCCCGCGATGGTCGCATGGATACCCGACTCCAGCACACCGCCCCACACCGTCACCGCGAGCAGCACATAGGGGACGGTCGAAATCCAGCCGAGCCGGCGTAACCCGATGATCCCGCCCAGCCCCACCACCGCCGCCGCCACGCCGCGCGGGTCGATCGTATCGCTATAGGCAAAGGCGATCACCAACAGGCCGCCGACATCGTCGACCGCCGCGAAGGCCAGCATCAACGCCCGCAGCCCCGCCGGCAACCGGGTGGCGAATAGCGCGATCAGCGCCAGGCCGAACGCCGTATCCGTCGTGATGACGCTGCCCCAGCCCGGTGCCGCCGGCGTACCGCTCGCCACCGCCAGATAGAGGGCGACCGGAACCAGCATGCCGCCGATCGCCCCGGCGAGGGGAAAGGCCGCCGTCCGCCAATGCGCCAGTGGCCCCAGGACCATTTCGCGCTTCACATCCGCCCCGACGATGACGAAAAAGAGCGGCAGCAAGGCATGGTCGATCCATTCGGCCAGCGTGTGCGTAACCTCACGCGCTCCAAACCCGATGGTCAGGGGCGTATCCCAGAAGCGCTCGAACCCGCCCGACCACGGACTGTTGGTGAACAGCAACGCGATGATCGTCGCGATCAGCAACGGCCCGCCCGTGACCTCGCTGCCCGCGAAGAACGGCTCGATCTTGTGCAGAAACGCCGAAGCGGCGGGCGAGTGATGCGCCCGGGCGGTCACCCGACCCGTCAGACGTGGAGATAATCCCATGCAATGGCAATGCTTTGCATCGACCCCGGTTGCATCGCCGCGCCGCAACGGTAAGCCATCGCGACCATGGGAGCCGCCATTTGATCGACCATTCCCCTTCCCCGCCCGTTCCATCGGGCGATCGCGGGCGGCTGTTGACGCTCGATGCCTTGCGCGGTGTGGCGGTCATGGCGATCCTGCTGGCGAACATGCCGGGCTTCGCCTTGCCCGATCCGGCCTATTCCAATCCGCGTGCCTGGGGCGGTGATCGCGCGATCGATATCGCCGTCTGGGCGCTGACCGAGATTTTCGTCAACGGCCGCATGCGCGGGTTGTTCTCGCTGCTGTTCGGCGGGTCGATGTTGCTGATGCTGCAGCGTGCGGAGGATGCCGGCGAGAATGGCGCGACGCTTCACCTGCGGCGGATGGCGGTGCTGTTCGTGCTGGGCATGATCCATCTAAGCTTCATTTGGACGGGTGACATCCTGGCCCATTATGCGCTGGTCGGCACGATCGCGCTGGGGTTCGTCGACATGTCGGCGCGAAGGCTGCTGGTCCTGGCGGTCGTCCTGACGGGCTTCTCGATGGCGCTCGGGGCGCTCGACTGTCTCGGCCTTTTTGCGGCGGCGGCGCGCGACACCCCGCAGGCGGTGGCCTTGTGGAACGCCTATCAAGCCGCCTTCGGCACGCCAGGACCGGCGGTGCTCATGCCGGAAATCATCGCGATGCGCGGGTCTTGGGGCGACGCCACCGCCTTTCGCCTCGCCAATAACGGCAATCCCCTGCTCGACCTGATCAGCATCGGGCCTGAAACGCTCAGTGCGATGCTGCTCGGCATGGCGGCGCTTCGCTCGGGCTTCCTGACCGGTCAGTGGTCGCGATCGACATATCGACGCTGTGCTGTCCTGGGGCTCGGCATTTCCCTGCCCGCCTATGCGGCGATGGCGGCGATGGTCATGGCCAGCGGCTATGACGTGCGAGCGGTCGCCCTGACGCAACTCTTCCTGCAAGCGCCTGTCCGTCTGATCGGCACGATCGGCTATGCAGCTTTCGTCCTGCTGCTCGTGCGGCCCGGCGGATGGTGGACGACACGGATCGCGGCGGCCGGGCGCATGGCCTTCACCAACTATATCGCGACGAGCGTCGTCATGACCTTCGTCTTCTATGGCCATGGCCTAGGGCAGTTCGCCCAGTGGCACCGCGCCAGCATCTATCTGCTGATCCCCGTCGCATGGGCGCTGATGCTGGCCTGGTCCAAGCCGTGGCTCGACCGCTTCGGACAGGGGCCGCTGGAGCGGCTATGGCGTGTGACGGCGCGAACCGGCCTATCGGGGCGGTAAGTTTATTGTGCGAATAGGTTGCAATATCCTTGCGATCCACTCTCATTAGCGGTATTGAGGCGGCGCTGCTGAGGAGAGCGTCTTGGTCGTCTGCGTCTGCAATGCCATCCGGGAATCCCAGGTCCGCGAAGCCGCACGGGCGGGATCGATGACCCCGTGTCAAATGTACCGCGCACTGGGTCGCCAGCCGAAATGCGGACAGTGCGCGATGGTCGCCCGCGCCATCATCGACGAGGAACGCGCGGCCGCCTGAGGCTCCCCGCGAACTTTACGCTTGCATCGAAACGATCCCTTACCCTAAGGGCAACCCCCTGTCGGGGAGTGGCGCAGTCTGGTAGCGCGCCTGCTTTGGGAGCAGGATGTCGCAGGTTCGAATCCTGTCTCCCCGACCACAAATCAAGCACTTAGCAGTAGCGCGGAAGACCGGTTTACAGCCGGTTTGCACACCTTCGATTTTTGTCGCCGCGATCGGCTTGCCCAACTCGACCACCACACGCGCCTGATCGACATATTTCGATCGGATCACGGCGACCTCTTCCGATCGCCATCCAAGGATGTCGGCGATCTGTTGATCGGTCAGCCCAGCCATCATGCAGCGGCTCGCGACCGTCCCGCGAAGGTCGTGGAAATTGCGGTCGACCTTGCTCGCCAGCTTGGTATCGTTGAACCGGCTGCCGAATTCCGACGCTGTCCATGACTCCCATCGACTATGCGACAGGATCGTTTTGGGCAGCGGCTTCCGCTTGTCGGGCTGGCGCGCGGCCATCACCGCAGCGTGGCGAGCCTTGATTGTCTCTAGGATGGTGGTCACGCCGTCGAGTAACGGGATACTGAGGCGGAAGATTTCTCCGGTGCAAAGCCGAGCGTTATGCGGAGGCCGGGGCGAGTATTGACAATCTCCAGCGACGCATCGAGCCGCGATGCGGCGGAGCGGACGATGGCGAGGCCCAGGCCGCTGCCCTCGCTGTCGCGCGCAGTCGACAGGCGGGTGAAGCGCTCGCCAAGCCGGGCAAGATCGGCGTCGGGCAGACCGGGGCCGTCATCGGCCACGACGATCCGGGCACCCTCACCGTCTTCGCAAAGGATGGCAAGCGTCACTTGGCCACCGCGCCGATTGTAGCGGATCGCATTGTCGACCAGGTTCGACAGAATCTCGAACAACAGCGTCCGGTGGCTGGCGATCACGATGTCGGCGGGCGCATCCAGATGGATCTCGACGTCCGCCTCCACCGCCTGTGCGATGCGGCGGTTGATGACGGCGACGGCGACCTCACGCAGGTCGACTCGCTCGCGTGGTGGCGCGCGGCCCGCCTCCTCGGCACGCGCCAGCGCCAGCAACTGCGTCACCAGATGCTCCAGCCGGTCGGCTGCATCCGCGATCTCGCTCAGTGCGGTCGGACTGCCTCGCCGCGCCAGCGCCACTTGAACCTTGAGGACCGCCAGCGGCGTGCGCATCTGGTGCGAAGCGTCCGCCGTAAAGCGCCGCATCCCGGCGGTTGCGCTGTCCAGCCGGGCGAGCAGATGGTCAAAGGCATCGGCGAGCGGACGAAGCTCGATCGGTAATGGTCCGGTATCCAACGGTGACAGATCCGGTGTCGCGCGCGTGTCGCGCGCCGCGACTGCGCCACGCAGGCCCGCCAAGGGACGCAAGCTCCAGGCCAACGCCGGACGCATCAGGAATAGCGCCACGCCCACCAGCAAAAGTTCGCCGAGCGCCAGCGCGACCATCAACCGCCATTGCAGCGCCCTCCGGCCGTCCAGGGTCTCCGCCATCTGCACCACCACGGGCGCGTCGATACGGGGCAAGGCACGGCGCACCTCTGCGATACGGATATCCTGGCCGCGATAGCGGGCGAAGCGGAAGCGCGGCGCGTCCAGTGCCAGTTCCGCGATATCGGGTGCGGGCAAGTCGGCATAGCCGGTCAGCAGACGTCGCCCCACCGCTATCCGGTAATAGACATTGTCACGCTCGCTATTCTCCAGCATCCCGAATGCGGCGGCCGGGAGATCCAGCGTCACCTCGCCACGCTCCACCTGCACGGTCTCGGCCACCGCGCCCAGCGCTCCGCCGAGCACGCGGTCGTTGGTGCGACGGACCACATCGGCGATCAACGTCGCGCCCGCCAGACCAAGAAGCACCGCGATCGCCAGCAGCGGGGCCAGCATCGCCGCGAGCAGCCGGGTGCGCAGCGCCAGCGCACCGCTGCGCACGTCCTTATTGAGCATCGAGCATATAGCCCACGCCGCGCACCGTGCGGATCGCCGGACCATCGGGGGCCAGCTTGCCGCGCAGCCGCGTGATGTTCACCTCGATCGCATTGGGGCCGACCGGTTCGTCATAGCCGAACACCTCGGATTGTAGCGTCTCGCGCGGCACGATCTGTCCGGCCCGGGTCGCGAGCGCGTCGAGCACCGCCCATTCGCGCCGACGCAGGTCGAGCGTCCGCTCGCCCACTCGCGCCGTGCCGCGTGAGCGGTCCAGAACCAGGGTTCCGAGGACGAGTTCGGGCGTCGGATCGCCCCCGCGTCGCCGCCCCAGCGCGCGGATCCGCGCCTCCAGTTCCTCCGGCGCGAAAGGCTTTCGGAGGTAATCGTCTGCACCCAGATCGAGCCCGCGCACCCGGTCGTCCAGCGCGTCGCGCGCGGTCAGCATCATCACCGGCACCCGGTTGCCCTGCCGCCGCAGCGTCTGGAGGATCGTGAAGCCATCGATGTCCGGCAGTCCGACATCGAGCACGACCAGCGCATAGGGCTCGCACGCCGCGACCGACAATGCATCCTGGCCGGTCGCGACATGATCCACGGCGTGCCCTGCGGCGCGAAGTAACGCGACGTTCCCGCGCGCCAGCGCTGCATCATCCTCAACAATCAGAATTCGCATCGCACGAGGCCTCCGTGAAAGGCGGATGACAGCTTGCACGCATAATCCACGTTATCGAGCTTACCCGAACTCAGAGGCGGGAAGCGAGAGGACCTGAACGATGCGAACGCTTATTCTGTCGATGCTGATGCTGGGTGCCATCGCGTCCGGCCGCGCCGATGCGCAGCGCCCATCCGGTTACCCCCGCTCCTACGACGCGCTGATCGCCGAAGCGCGGGGCGAGCGCGTGGTGCGTGTCTATGGCAATGCCGATACCGCCGCGATGCAGCCGCTGATCGCCGCGTTCCGGCGGGCCTATCCGGGCGTTGCGGTCCGCTATGACGATCTGGAGTCGAGCAGGATCTATGACCGCGTCGTCACCGAAACGCGGAGCCGCACGCCCGGAGCCGATCTGGTATGGTCCTCGGCGATGGATTTGCAGGCCAAGCTCATCAACGACGGCTATGCGCAAAGCTATCTCAGCCCCGAAAAGCCGGCTTTGCCCGCTACGGCGATCTGGAAGAACATGGGCTACGGCGTCACCGCCGAGCCCGTCGCCTTCGTCGTCAACCGCCGCCTGATTTCCGCCGCGCAGGTACCGCGCACGCACGAGGCGTTCGAGCGGCTCCTGCGATCCCGCCGCGCCGAACTGATGGGCAAGGTCGCGACCTATGACCCTGCGCGATCCAATGTCGGTTATCTCTATCTGACCGAGGATTTTGCGATCACCCGCGACACCCGCTCGCTGGTGCAGGCGATCGCGGCGACCCGACCCATGCTGTCGCGCACGACCGAGCCGATGCTGGACGCGGTATCGGCGGGGCGGGTTGCCATCGCCTATAATGTGGTTGGCCCCTATGCCCTGACCCGGGCGATGCGCGACCCGAACTTGCACGTCATCTTCCCGCGCGACTACACGATTATCGCCTCGCGGGTCGCCTTCATCGCCCGTGACGCCCGGCACCCCGCTGCGGCGCGGCTGTTCCTCGACTTCCTGCTGTCGCGCACCGGACAGACTCTGCTCGCCAAGCAGTGGCTGTTGCCGGTGCGCACCGATGTCCGCGCCCCGCGCCTGTCGCCCGAACAGCAGCGCCCGATCCGGGTCGGACCGCAGCTTCTCGTCAATCTCGACACGATCAAGCGCCGCCGCTTTCTGGCCGACTGGCGCGCCACCCTTGCCCAAGAGGTTTCCAAGTGATGATCCCGATCAGAACCGGCACCGCGCTGGTCGCCTTGCTGACCGCCACCCCCGCCCTCGCGCAGACCCCTAGCAGCGACGATCTGGCCGCGCTCGTCCGCCAGCAGGCTGCCGAGATCGCGACCTTGCGCGCCCGCCTCGATCGCCTGGAGGGGGCTGCCGCGCCCGCCGCCGCTCCG
Organism: Sphingomonas sp. NPDC019816; assembly: GCF_050274375.1. Classification (NCBI taxonomy): domain Bacteria; kingdom Pseudomonadati; phylum Pseudomonadota; class Alphaproteobacteria; order Sphingomonadales; family Sphingomonadaceae; genus Sphingomonas; species Sphingomonas sp. NPDC019816. The sequence continues at coordinate 7,491 of NZ_JBNNOB010000086.1, read as the reverse complement.
GTCCCACTAGCCGGAACCACCCCCGCCGCCGCCCCGCCTACGCCGGCGCCCGCGCCGCAACTGGCCCAGACCGATCCGAGCTCGCGCGACACCGTCACCCGCCCCTTCGCACCGCAGCTCGTGCCCCCTGGGCCCGCCGAGCGCGACGTATTCCAGGCGCAGCAGGCCAATGCGGCGGGCGTGACGACCGAATGGGGTGCCGGCCTGCCGGTCTTCCACTCGGCCGACGGCATCTACACCTTCAAGCCGCGCGGCCGCATCCTGACCGATGTCAGTTCCACCTTCGGTTCGGCCTATGACGGGCGCAACATTACGACGACGGGTATGCGCGCGCTGCGCCTGGGTCTGGAAGGTGGGGTCGGCACCCATTTCTTCTACCAGTTCGAGTCCGACTTTTCGGAGAACGAGGTCGATGTCGTCACCGCGTTCATCGGCTGGCGCAATCGCATCCGACCGGGTCTGGATTACGATGTGCGTGCCGGGCATCTGTTCAACGATCGCGGATTCGAGGGCGCGACCGGTTCGGACTCGACGCCGTTCATGGAGCGCACCGTCGTCTCCACCGCGATCATCCCGCAGCGCGGCTTCTACGGCGTCGGCATCATGCCGCGATTGTTCTGGAAGACCGGCCATGCCTCGCTGACGCTGACCGGCGACCGGATCGACGGCAACCAGGCGGTCAGCGACAGCCGCACCGTGCTGGGCCGTGCGCACTGGAACCCGGTCAAGAACGACAACTCGGTCCTGCATGTCGGCCTGTGGGGTTTCGACGAGGCGCTGTCTTCGGCGGCGACCACGCTGACCCGCAACACCGTGATCGGCGGCCGCTTCAACGGCGCGCTGCGCGTCTCGACCGGCGCGCTGCTGGGCGGGCGCAGCACCACCGGCTATGGCGCGGAACTCGGCGGCTATGTCGGCCCGGTCTGGGTCATGGCCGAGGCGGGCGAGCGCCGCGCGCGACTGACCGGCGGACGCCCTGATTTCCTCAGCAAGGCGTGGAGCCTGTCGGGCGGCTGGTTCGTCACGGGCGATCTGCCCCCCTACAATCCGCGTCTCGGCAGCTTCGGCCAGCCGCGTGTCCTGAAACCGATCTTTGAGGGCGGACCGGGTGCGATCGAATTGACCGCGCGCTACGAAAACCTCGATTACACCAGCCTGCCGACCGGCGGGCGCGGCTGGGCCGCGACGGCGGGGGTCAACTGGTACCTCAACAGCTTCACCCGGCTCCAGTTCAACTGGGTCCATTGGGACACCGACAATCGCGCGGGCGCCTTTATCGGCCCGGACAGCGGCGAGACGATCGGTACCCGCATCGCCGTCACCTTCTAAACACCCCTTTCTCCTCTCTCGGAGCATCCTTCGATGGATCTTGCCCTGCTCGGCTTCCTGATGGTCGCCACCTTCATGACGCTCATCATGACGAAGCGGATGACCCCGCTCGTCGCGCTGATCGTCGTGCCCACCGCCTTCGCGCTTCTTGCCGGTTTCGCCGGCGGCGTGGGCGACATGATGATCGACGGTATCAAGAACCTCGCGCCCACCGGCGTCATGCTGCTGTTCGCCATCCTGTTCTTCTCGATCATGACCGACACCGGTCTGTTCGACCCGCTGGTCAACCGGTTGCTGCGCGTGGTGCATGGCGACCCGATGCTGATCCTGATCGGTACGGTCGTGCTGTGCGCGCTGGTCAGCCTGGATGGTGACGGGTCGACGACCTACATCATCACCATCGCCGCGCTCCTGCCGCTCTACAAGCGCTACGACATGAACCGGCTGTACCTGTGCTGCCTGTTGATGACGACCAGCGGCATCATGAACCTGACCCCCTGGGGCGGCCCGACCGCACGCGCGGCCAGCGCCCTGAAGCTCGATCCCGCCACGCTGTTCCTGCCGCTGATCCCCGGCATGATCGCGGGGCTCGCCGCGCTGATCGCGCTGGCCGTCTGGTTCGGCCGCAAGGAGCGCCACCGCATCGGCCATGTGAAGGCCAACGAGCCGACCGCCTTCACCGGCATGGCCGTGTCGCAGTTCCCCGAGGCGCGCCGCCCGCATCTACGCTGGTTCAACGGCGCACTGACCCTCGCGCTGATCGCCGGGCTGGTCACCGGCATCCTGCCGCTGTCGGTGCTGATGATGCTGGCCTTCGCGATCGCCATGATCGTCAACTATCCGCAGGTCGGCGAGCAGAAGGAGCGCATCTCCGCCCATGCCGGCAACGTCCTGTCGGTCGTGTCGCTGATCTTCGCCGCCGGTATCTTCACCGGCATCCTGTCGGGCACCGGCATGGTCGAGGCGATGAGCAAGGAAGTCGTCGGCTTCATCCCGCCGGCGCTGGGGCCGTACATGGCGCCGATCACCGCCGCGCTCAGCCTGCCCTTCACCTTCTTCATCTCCAACGACGCCTTCTATTTCGGCATGCTGCCGATCCTGGCCGAGGCCGGCGCCCATTATGGCGTGTCGCCGATGGCGATCGCCCGCGCCTCGCTGATGGGCCAGCCGGTCCACCTCCTCAGCCCGCTGGTGCCATCGACCTATCTGCTGGTCAGCCTGGCCGGAATCGATCTGGCCGATCATCAGCGCTTCACCCTGGTCCCCGCCGCCGTGGTTTGTGGGGTCATGACGCTGGTCGGGATGGCGGTGCTCGCCTTCCCGCTGATGGGCTGATCCGATGGCACTGCTCTGGCAGCATATCGCCGCCGACTTTTCCGCCATCGGCTCGCCCGCCGCCCTCGCGGCATTCGTCCAGGTCGTCCTGATCGACGTCCTGCTTGCCGCCGACAACGCCATCGTGGTCGGCGCGCTGGCGGCCGGGTTGCCCGCAGCGATGCGGCGCAAGGTGATCCTGGTCGGCGTCATTGCCGCCTTGGTCCTGCGCATCGGCTTCGCGCTGGTCGTCACGCAATTGCTCCAGATCGTCGGTCTAGTGCTGGCGGGCGGCCTGTTGCTGGTCTGGGTGGCGTGGAAGATGTGGCGGGAACTGCGCGCCGGTTCGGAGGAGGACGAGCCGCTCGCCGAGCAGGCGCCGCGTCGCTTCTGGTCGGCGGCCTGGGCGGTCGCGGTGGCCGACGTATCGATGAGCCTCGACAATGTCCTGGCCGTCGCTGGCGCGGCGCGCGACCATCCGGGCATCCTCGCCATCGGCCTGATCTTGTCGGTCGCCCTGATGGGTCTTGCCGCCAATGTGCTCGCTCGCGTGATCGAGCGCTATCGCTGGTTCGCCTATGTCGGCCTGCTCGTCATCCTGTGGGTCGCAGGCAAGATGATCTGGGAAGGGCTTACCGATCCGGCGCGCGGGCTCCTCACCCTGTTCGCCTGACGCGTCCTCGTCTCACGCACCCCATCGGGAGAAAAAGCCATGACCCGCAACGCAATGCCCTTGATCCTGCTGCCCGCCATGGGCTGTGACGGACAGCTCTGGGCCAGACAGGTGGTCGCCCTCAGCGATACCACCCATCCCATGCTGGGCGACCTGACCGTCGACGACACGCTGGAGACCATGGCCGCGCGCGTGCTGGCGCACGCACCGCCGCGCTTCGCGGTCCCCGGCGTCAGCCTGGGCGGCTATGTCGCGCTGGAGGTCATCCGCCAAGCCCCTGAACGGGTGGAGAGGGTCGCGCTGTTCGGCACCCGTGCCTCGATGCAGATGCGGCCTCGGACGGTCGCGGAACAGGGCATGCTCGCCACCGCACCTCATGCCGACCCCCTGCTCACCCCGATCGTGAGCGGTCCCGTGCAGGCGATGGCCGAGCGCGTCGGGGCAGCCGTGTTCGAGCGCCAACAACGCGCTCTGCTTGCCCGTCCCGACATCACCCCCGCGATCGAAGCGGTCCATGTTCCGGCGCTGGTCGCGGTGGGTGACCGTGACCGCATCTGCCTACCCGCCGACGCCCGCGCGCTATCCCTGCAAATTCCGAACGCGCGCTTCCATGAAATTCGCAACTGCGGGCATCTGGCTCCGATCGAGCGCCCTGGCGAAGTCACCATGCTTTTGAGGGAATGGTTGCATGGCTAGTACAGCCATGCGCTTCGCGAGCCTGGCGCTCCCGATCTGACATGATCCTTCGTCCGCCAAGACAATCGCCTCTGTCCGATAGGGGATCGTTTAGCGGCCCCACCCCGGCCGGTCGCCCCGTGCGGGCACGGGCGGCGACCTTCGTCGTTCGCGTCAGAAGCGGGGCGATAATAGCCCACCTTCCGGTCGGCTCATGGAACTCAGGTCGGGAAGGCCGCCCCCGACCATCTCTAAGCAATGGTCGAGAATGGCACTCCGCCGATCGCAGTCAGCGGCGGCGGCATTGCATTGGGCGCGTCAGAAGCCTGCGTCACCCAGGGTAACGCGCGTGCGAAACCCTCTGTCAACGGCGTCCTGGCTAACGCTTCCCCGCATTTGTTGCGCAAAGAGCCGGACCAGTTTGGATCCCAGTCCAGGTTGGGCACCTTCGGGACACCCCACCCCATCGTCTGAGACGGTAATCACCATCTCGGAGCCGGTCCGCGTTATCGCGACTTCGACGACGCCGCCGCGTTCGCCGGGATAGGCGTATTTCAAGCTGTTGGTCACCAGCTCGTTGACGATCAGCCCGATAGAAATCGCCATCGAGCCGGGGACTTCGATCGGGTCACACGCGACGCGCACCGTGATCGGACGAACATCGCCAAGTAGTTCATCCAGCCCCCGGCATAAGGTCGCGATATAATCGGAGAGGTCCACACGGCCGCCCGCGTCGACGCCGCGCAACCGTTCCTGCGCACGGGCGACGACGAGCACGCGCGCGTTGGCGGCATCGAGCGCCTGGCGTACGTCGGGATTGGAGGCGGCCCTGCTCTGCAACTGGATCGCCGAGCTGATGATGGCGAGGTCGTTCTTCGTCCGGTGCGCCAGTTCGAGCAGCAGCAACGCCTTCGCCCGTTCGCTTTCGTCCAGCCGGGCGATCGTCCGCCGCAACGCCTCCGTCATTGCCGCCATGGCGAAGCCGACCAGCACGAACAGACCAAGCGCGATCGCATCCTCGGCTTCAATCCACAGGGAGAAACGCGGCGCGATGAACAGATGGGCGGCGAGAATGGCGCTCAGGATCGTCGCGAAAATACCCGCGCCACGATCGTACAGCAATCCGCACAGGAACACCGCCGGATAGAAGAGCAGGACAGGGAAGCCATCAAGCGCCCCATCCAAGGCATAGCGGATCGCGGCCGCCAGCACGACGATCAGCGTGCTGACGGCATATCGCCGAGCGGTGCTCGGTCGCGGCGCGGATAACAGCCGGAGCAGGATAGTCTCAGCGATCATCGTCCCTGCCCCATATCGCCACGCCCGTCCGCCTTCCTTACGGGGCAATCGCTAATCTAGATTATTATCGGTGACCAGCCCACTCCAGCATCAATCCGATCCGATAATGGCCGGCGTTATATAATAAGCCGGTCATGCCCGCATCGGCACCCCATTAGACAGGCATCGCATCCGGGACGAACGTCTCGCGGGCGCCCGTCATCTCCCTCTCGGCATAGCGGAAATAGCCGAAATCAGCCGGTCGACCGGTTCCGGCCATATCCTGGCAGGCCATGCCGACGAACGTCCCCGTGAAATTGGGCAAACCCGGCAGTGTGGCTTCGTCCGACAACAGGCTGGCGTCGAAACATTCGGGCAGCCAGGTCCATGCCTTCTCTCCCTCGCCCCGGAAGGCGAAACGCAGTTCCTCATGCTCGGCCCGGACGCGCATCGCGATGGCACCGGGGGGTGCGGGTATCGCCGGCCCGAGAAGGCTCTGGCCCTCGCCGATCGGCAGGACCGACAGCAGCTGGATCTGGCGGGTGCCGTCATCGGCGGCGGTCACGTGGAGAAACAGATATTTGGTGCTGTTGTAATAGCACACCAATCCCGCCGCCTGCTGGAAATGCTCGGGCTCGAATATGACCAGCGTTTCCGCGTCATAGCAAAAGTCGGTCACCCGCCGCGCGACAAGCGCCTGGGTAAAATGGCTGCCGATCGTCTCCCGCCCGAACAGCCGCAGATATCCCGCCCGTTCGGTCAGGCTGAAGATATGGGAAGGATGGGGTGTGCGAAGCCATTGGAAGGCCGAAGGCAGTACCGGCGTCTCGAAGTCATCATGCACCGCGAGGGGTGGCTTATGCTGATATGACGGCTCCTCTGCGCAGCGCAGCCAACCATCCGCGCCCCATGCCATGCGCCGGATCGCGGTCTCGCGGCCCAGGACGCACCGATCACTTTGCGGCAAGGGGCGCCCGCAGAGATAGGCCATCCACGTCTCACCCTCCGGTGTCTCCACCAGATCGCCATGGCCGGTACGCTGAAGCCTGGCCCCCGGCGTGTCACGAGCGGTCAGGACCGGGCCATCGGGGTGGGTTTCATAGGGGCCGAACAGGCTGCGCGCGCAGGCCATGACGACGGCATGGCCCCGCTCTGTTCCCCCTTCCGCGACCAACAGATGATACCAGCCGTCCCGCTTGTAGAGATGCGGCCCCTCGGTAAAGCCGAGTGCCGTTCCGTCGAAGATCTTGCGTCGGGTGCCGAGCAGGCGACCGCTTCCCAAGTCCATTTCCTGCGCGACGATGCCCGCGAAGCGGCGCCGGCCGGGGCGGTGATCCCACAGCATGTTGAGCAGCCAGCTACGCCCGTCATCGTCATGGAACAGGGCGGGGTCGAACCCGCTGCTGTTGAGGTGGACCGGGTCGGACCAGTCGCCATCGATGCGTTCGCTCGACACCCAGTAGTTGTGAAAGTCGCGCAGCGATGCGCCCTTGGCACCGTCGACGGTCGTGCGACCATAGCGCTTCACATCGGTATAGATGAGGTGAAACCGGCCGTCGTGATAGGTCAGGTCGGGGGCCCATACCCCACAGCCATCGGGATTGCCGCGCATGTCGAGCTGGCTCGCCCGCGAGAGCGGCCGGGCGACCAGCGTCCAGTTCAACAGATCGCGACTATGATGGATCTGAACCCCCGGATACCATTCGAAGGTGGAGGTCGCGATATAATAGTCGTCACCGACGCGCACGATCGAGGGATCGGGATTGAACCCGCGCAGAATGGGATTGGCAGAGGTCATGCGGGTTTGCGCACCAGGGTCCAGAGGAGAACGGCGCCGGCCAGATCGAGCAGGCCAAGCAGGATGAAGAAGGGCTGATACCCGACCTGATCGACCAGCGAGCCGAGCGTCAGGGTGAAGAGCAGGACGCCCAGATTGGCGGCGGTACCCGATACGCCGGTGGCGGTCGCGACCTGATCCTGCGGAAACAGGTCCGAACAGAGGGTGATGACGGTCACCGACAATGTCTGATGGGCAAAGCCGCCCAGGCACAGCAGCGCGACGGCCGCCACCGGGCTGGACACGCTGCCCACGAACATCATGCCGGTCATCAGCACCGCGCCCAGCGTGAAGGCCCCGGGGGGTGTGGCGATCCAACTCACACCCCACCATCTCCAGGAAGCAAAAACAACCAAGCCCAACAAACAAAACAAACCAGCAGACA
>NZ_JBNNOB010000085.1:0-15975 GCF_050274375.1 Sphingomonas sp. NPDC019816 | reverse complement strand
GCCGCGAGCAACGTCGCTCGCGGCAAGCCCCTCCCCCATCAAATCCCCACCCCGTCGCAGCAGGTAAACATCCATGATCCACCCATGGACCCGCCGCAGCTCCGCGCGGCGCGCGACGATCCGCTCGGCGACATCCGCCAGCCGCCCGGCCTCGATCGCCTGTTGAGCCATCCCCAGATAGGCCCCCCACCAGATCACCACATCCGGCTCGTGCAACGCCGCGAACGCGCACCTGCCATCAAGCATCACCGCGATACTATCCGCCCCCTCAGGCCAGCCGCCCTCGCGCAGGCGCCGCCCGGTCGTCACCATCACCGGTGCGCCGACCGCGTTGAAGGGAATGGCATGGGCCGCACACAGGGCCTGAAGGCTGGTGATCCCCGGCACCACCGTCACCCGTTCCACTGACGCCAAGCGCCGCGCGATACGGATCGTGCTGTCGTACAGCGACGGATCGCCCCAGACGAGCAAAGCCACGCGCCCGCCTTGCGGCAGATGCGCCGTAATCTCCGCCGCCCAGCGTTCGGCGATCGCATCGTGCCAATGCTCGACCGTGTCGAGATAGGCTCCCTCAGTCGCCCGCACCGGCAGGTCGAACTCGACCACCCGTACGCTCGTCCCCGCCAACACCTGCGCACAGACGTCGCGGCGCAGGTCGATCAGCTCGGCCTTGTCACCTTTCCGCGGCAACAGAATCAGGTCGGCGGCGCGCATCGCGGTCTCCGCCGCACGGGTCAGGTGATCGGGATTGCCCGTGCCGATGCCGATCAGGTCGAGATGAATCACAAATCCTCCATCAGCGGGCCATAGAGGATCAGCGCCGCCTTGTCCGACACGCCCTCGGCCAGTCGCACGGCCAGCTCGCCCACGCTGGCGCGGGTCAGGCGCTGATCGGGGCAGCCGACATGCTCGGCCATCAATGCGGGCGTCTCGGGCGACAGGCCGTGGGCGATCAGCGCGTCGGCCAACGCGGGGAAGGTTCGCTTGGGCATGAACACCACCGTCGTCGCGCCCGCATCGGCCAGGGCGCCCATGTTGCGGTCGGCGGGCAGCGCGCCGGTGACGTCATGGCCGGTCACGAACTGCACCCGCCGCGCTTCGTTGCGCCGGGTCAGAGGAATGCCCGCCGCCGCTGCCGCCGCGCTCGCCGCGCTGACGCCGGGGACGATCTCGAAGGGGATACCCGCCGCCTTCAGCGCGACGATTTCTTCCTCCAACCGCCCGAAGATGCCGGGATCGCCCGACTTCAAACGGACAATCCGCTTACCGCGCAGCGCATGATCGACCAGCAGCCGGTCGATCTCACCCTGTTTGGGCGAGGCGCGACCCGCCCGCTTGCCGACGGCGATCAGCTCGGCATCAGGGCGGCAATGGCTCAGCATCGGCCCGGCGGCGAGGTCGTCGAACAACACGACATCGGCCGCGCTCAGACAGCGCACCGCCTTCAGCGTCAGCAGTTCCGGGTCACCCGGTCCCGCACCGACAAGGGATACGAACCCGCTCACCACCAACGCGCCACCAGATGGAAGAAGGTGCCGGTCACATCGCCGCGACGTGATCCGGTTTCGGGAACCGCCTCGCCTTGCGCATCCACGACATGAGCAAGCGCTTCGTCGGGCTGTTCGAGCACGGTCGAGTAATGAAACTCATGCCCGCCCAGCACCGCGCCCTCGGGCATCCCCGCCACCTCGCCGAGCAGCGTCGCGCGGCGATAGCCGAGATGTATCTTGCGCTTGGCATAGCTGGTGACGAGGCCGAGCAGCCCGGCCATACGATGGCTGACGCCCGCCGCATCGATCAGCGCTTCGCCCAACGCCATGTAGCCGCCGCACTCGCCATGGATCGGCTTGGTCGCCGCATGGGTGGCAAGGCCCGCACGGAACGTCTCCGCCGCCGCCAGCCGCCCGGCATGAAGCTCGGGATAGCCGCCGGGCAGCCAGACCAGATCGGCCGAGGCATCGGGTGCCTCGTCGGCCAGCGGCGAGAAGGGCAGGATTTCCGCGCCCGCAGCGCGCCAGCCCTCCAGCATGTGCGGATAGACGAAGGAAAATGCCGCATCCTGCGCCAGCGCGATCCGCTGGGCCGGCGGTGGTGGGAGCGTGCCGGACGTCGACGTGGCGGGCTTGGCATAGGCCGCCGCACGGACCGCCTCCAGATCGACATGCGCCGCCAGGAAAGCCGCATAATCGCCGATCAGCCGGTCGAGTTCGGGATGCTCGACCGCCTGCACCAGCCCCAGATGCCGTTCGGGCAGGATCAGATCGCCGCGTCGGGGCAGCGCACCGAAGACCGGCAGGCCGATCTCTTCGAAGCCGAGCTTCGCCAGCCGCTCGTGACGCGGGCTGGCCACGCGGTTGAGGATCACCCCCGCCACCCGCAATTCGGGGTCGTAGCGCGCGAAGCCCAGCGCGGTCGCCGCCGCCGACTGGGCCTGTCCCGACACGTCGATGACGAGGATCACCGGCCAGCCCATGCGCTTGGCCGTCTCCGCGCTGTTGCCCATGCCGGTCGCACCGGGCTTGGCGACGCCGTCGAACAGGCCCATTGAGCCTTCCGCCAGCACGAGGTCGGCATCCGCCCCGCGCAGCCCTAAGCTGTCGAGCAGCGGGGCCGGCATCGCCCAGCCGTCGAGGTTGAACGACGCGCGCCCGCACGCCGCGCGGTGGAAGGCGGGGTCGATATAGTCGGGGCCACTCTTGAATGGCTGCACCCCAAGCCCCGCATCGCGGAACGCACGCAACAGGCCCAGCATCACCGTCGTCTTGCCGGTGCCCGAGGCGGGCGCGGCGATCATCAATCCCGGCGTCATGTCAGGCTGTTCCCCGGACGGTAGCGGCGGTCATAGCCCTCGGCATATAACCGGCTCTCGGCGAAATCGCTTGGGGCGAGGACGCGGCCGACCAGGATCAGCGCGGTCCGTTCGGGGCCATCGGCGGCGGCATCCTCGATGGTCGACAGCGTCGCGCGCACGATCCGCTGCTCGGGCCAACTCGCGCGCCAGACGATCGCGACGGGGCAGTCCGCGCCGTAATGCGGAGTCAGGTCGGCGACCACCTTGGCCAGATTGTGAATCGACAGATGGATGGCCAGCGTCGCCCCGGTCGCGGCGAAAGCCGACAGCGACTCGCCCTCCGGCATGGCGCTGGCACGGCCGGGGGTGCGGGTCAGGATCACCGACTGGGCGACGCCGGGCAGGGTCAGCTCGGTCTCCAGCACCGCCGCCGCCGCCGCGAAGGACGGCACGCCGGGCGTCACCGAGACGGGGATGCCGAGGTCACGCAAACGCCGCACCTGCTCGCCCATCGCCGACCAGACCGACAGGTCGCCCGAATGGAGCCGGGCGACATCCTGCCCCCTGGCATGGGCATCGGCGATCTCGGCCATGATCTCGTCGAGCGTCATCGGCGCGGTGTTGACGATCTTCGCGTCCGGCGGGCAATGCGCCAGTACGGCCTCGGGCACCAGCGAACCGGCATAAAGACAGACGGGACATGCAGCGATCAGGTCGCGGCCACGCAGGGTCAGCAGATCGGGGGCACCGGGTCCGGCGCCGATGAAGTGAACGGTCATCTCATTGTCCCTGGGCGATGGCGCAGGTCGCCATGCGGTCGGAGGAAATCACGCGCGCCACGATGATCCGCGCAGCCTTTCCGGCGGCGGCGAGCGCCACGGCTTCGGCGACGCTGCCAACCCCGCGTGCGTCCATGCTGACGGTGGAATGGGTCGGCGTGTCGATACTTGCAAGCGCATCGGCGGCGATGGCGTGAACGACAAGCCCCTCCGCCTCGGCGAAGGGGGCGATGGCGTCAGCGCGGTCGGCGGGTACGGCCAGTCCATCGGCGCGCGCGCCGGTTCGCGCCAACGCGCTGCGAAAGGACTCCACCGTCGCGCCCGCACGGCATCCGAAGCCGGCGATCACCATGCGACCCGCCATTGCACGATGGGATAGCTCGCCTTCCACCCGCGCCTAGTGCCCAGCGGCTTCGCCTGGGCCAGTTCGATACGCAGCAGTTCGCCGCCATACCGGGCATGGCATTGCGCCAGTAACGCCTCGGTCTCCAACGTCACGGCATGGGCGACCAGCCGGCAAGGCGATAGCGCGCGCAACGCCTCGACCAGCTGGGGCGACAGGCCGCCGCCGACGAATACGGCATCCGGCCGGGGCCGTTCGGCAAGCTGGGCGACGGCGTCCCCCTCGACCAGTTCGAGCCGCGCGATGCCCAGCCGTGCGGCATTGTCGGCGGCACGGGCGAGCCGCGACGCATCGCGCTCGAACCCCACCGCACGAGTGGTCGGGTCGCTCAACAGCCATTCGATCGCCACCGATCCCGACCCCGCCCCGATGTCCCACAGCAGTTCGCCAGGACGCGGGGCCAGCGCGGAGAGCGCCAGCGTGCGGACGGGGCGCTTGGTGATCTGGCCGTCATGCGCGAACCAGTCGTCGTCCAGCCCGCTGGCGCATGGCAGGGTGCGGCCCGCCCCGGCGGGCGCGATCGCCACCGCCACCGGATGGGCGATGTCGGTCCAGTCGAGCGCCGCCGCCGTACAGTCCCGCACCCGCTCACGCGGGCCGCCCAGCGCCTCCAGCACCGTCATGGCGCTGTCGCCGAAGCCCTGCTCGGCCAGCCAGGCGGCCAGCTCCGTCACCGAGGCGCCGTCGCGCATCAGCGCCAATATCCGTCGGCCGGGCGCCAAATGGGGGCGCAGCGTCTCGACCGGGCGGGCATGGAGCCCGACGCTGTGGATCGTCTCGACCGGCCAGCCGAGCCGCGCGGCCGCCAGCGACAGGGTCGACGGTGCCGGATGGACGACCCACTCCCCCGGTTCCAGGTGGCGCGTGACGACCGACCCCGCCCCGAACCAGAAGGGATCGCCCGACGCGAGCATCACCACCCGCTCGCCCCGCCGTTCGAGCAGCATGGGTACGCCATCGGCGAAGGGCACCGGCCAGACGATCCGTGTCCCGCGCCCCGTCTTGGGCAGCAGCGACAGGTGACGCGGTGCCCCCATCACGCTATCGGCCGCTTCGATCGCGGCGCGCGCGGGGGCGGTCAGGCCGTCCCAGCCATCCTCGCCGATCCCGACGATCGTCAGCCACGGCCCGGAGTCAGCCATGCGCCATATCCTTCTGCTCGGCGGCACGACCGAAGCGAGCGCCCTGGCCACCGCGCTGGCCGCGCGGGGCGAACGCGCGACGCTGAGCTATGCGGGCCGCACCGAACACCCGCGCGCGCAGGCGATCCCGATCCGTGTCGGCGGGTTCGGTGGTGTCGAGGGGCTCGCGGACTATATCACGCGCGAGGGTGCGACCCATCTGGTTGACGCGACCCACCCCTTCGCCGCGCAGATAAGCGCCAATGCGATCGCTGCGGCGGAGCGCGCAAGCGTGCCATTGCTTGCGCTGACCCGGCCCGAATGGGTGGACTGCCCCGGTGATCGCTGGACGCGCGTGGCCGATACCGAACAGGCGGTCGACGCGCTTGGGCCCGATCCGACGCGGGTCTTCCTGGCTCTCGGGCGTCAGACCATCGGCGATTTCGCCAGCGCGCCGCAGCATTTCTACCTGCTGCGCTTCGTCGACGCCGCCGCGCCGCCCGCTTTGCCGCGCCACCATCTGGTGGTGGATCGCGGTCCCTTCACGCTGGGGGGCGAACTGGCCCTGATGAGCGAGCACCGGATCGACGTGATCGTCGCCAAGAATGCAGGCGGCTCCGGCGCGCGGGCCAAACTCGACGCGGCGCGCGAACTGGGGCTGCCGGTCGTGATGATTGACCGCCCCTTCATCCCGCCCCGCCCGCAGGTGAGCAGCGTCGCGGCCGTGCTGGGCTGGCTGGATCACGGCGTCGTCCGGGGGGTGTAGAGGATCGGCTGGCCCGCATGCGGGATCATCCGCGTGCGGCTCGACCCGATGATGACGACGGTGCGCATATCGGCCATCTCGCCGCGTGCCTCCGGCAAGGACACGATGCGCAGATGCTCCTCGGGTGTCGAGACGGCGCGGGCGAACAGCACCGGGCGGTCGTCGCCGCAGGCCTCGCACAGCAGCGCAAAGGCCGCGTCCAGCGCATTGGGCCGCGCCTTCGACCGGGGATTGTAAAGCGCGATGGCGAAGTCCGCCTCCGCCGCCAGCTGCAACCGCCGCTCGATCAGCGCCTGGGGCTTGAGGTTATCCGACAGGTTGATAGCACAGAAATCATGGCCCAGCGGCGCCCCCACCCGTGCGCTCGCCGCCAGCATCGCGGTGATGCCGGGCAGGACGCGGATGTCGAGATCATGCCAGCGCTCGGCGTCTTCCTCCACCCGCTCGAAGATCGCCGCCGCCATCGCGAACACCCCCGGATCGCCCGAGGACACCACGACGACGCGCTGCCCGGCTTCGGCCATCTCCAGCGCATGAAGCGCGCGGTCGCGCTCGACCCGGTTGTCGCTGGCATGGCGGGTCAGGCCGGGCCGCTCGGGCACGCGCGCGACGTACGGGATATAGCCGACCACATCGGTCGCTTGCGCCAGCGCCGCCGACACCTCGGGCGTCACCATCGCCTCCGCGCCCGGCCCCAGGCCGACGACGATCAGCCAGCCACTCACGGCCGCCGCCCCTGTCCGTGGATCAGCGCGATCGAGAAATAGGGGGCAGGCGCGTCCTCGACTTGCGCCAGCGGGCGAACCCGCTCGGCACTTTGCGCGGCGTGTTCGACCAGCCACGCTTGCCCTTCCCGCCCCGCCGCCGCGATGGCGCGGCGCAGTTTGGGCAGATGGCGGCCGATCTTCATGACGACCAAGGCGTCGGTCTCGGCGATGCGGCGGGTCAGCTCCGCCTCGGGCAGGGTCGCCATCGCGACGGTCAGCACATCGTCGCCCCAGGTGATCGGCGCGCCGCTGGCGGTCCAGGCGCCTGACATGCCGGTGATGCCGGGCACGACCGCGACCGGCGCATGGTCCTTCAACCGGCTGTGCAGGTGCATGAACGAGCCGTAGAAAAACGGATCGCCCTCGCACAGCACGACGACATCCTCGCCGCCCTGCACCAGCGACAGGATATGCGCGGTGCACTGCGCGTAGAAGGCCGACAGGCACTCATTATAGCGCGGGTCCGTGAACAGAATCTCGGTCGTGACCGGATAGTCCATCGGATATTCGATCACGTCGCCTCGCAGCATGCCCTCGACGATGGTACGCGCATGGCCGCGCCGTCCGGCCTTGCGAAAATAGGCGACATGCCGCGCACCGCGCACGAGGCGGTCGGCACGGACGCTCATCAGGTCCGCCGCGCCCGGCCCCAGGCCGACGCCGTGAACGGTCCCCGTCATTCGGCGCGGCTCGCCAGTGCGTTGATCGCGGCGACGGTGATCGCGCTGCCGCCGGGACGGCCCTTCACGATGGCGCACGGTACGGGCTGGGCCTCCCACAGCGCGTCCTTCGACTCCATCGCGCCGACAAAGCCGACCGGACAGCCGATGATCGCCGCCGGGCGCGGGCATGTCGGATCTTCCAGCATGGTCAGCAAGTGGAACAGCGCGGTCGGCGCATTGCCGATCGCGACCAGCGCGCCCGCCAGATGCGGCCGCCACAGCTCCAGCGCGGCGGCGGAGCGGGTCGTGCCCATCTCTTTCGCCAGCGCAGGCACCGAGGGATCTCGCAAGGTGCAGACAACCGGATTGTCGGCGGGCAGGCGCGCGCGCGTGACGCCTTCGCTGACCATATGCGCGTCGCACAGGATCGCCGCGCCGTTCGCCAGCGCCTGCCGCCCCGCCAGCGCGAAGCAGGCCGAGAAATGGATCGACGGCGCCAGCTCGACCAGCCCGGCGGCGTGGATCATGCGCACCGCGACCGGCTCTTCCTCGGCGTCGAAGCGCGCGAGGTCCGCCTCGGCGCGGATGATGGCGAAGGACTGGCGATAAATCGCCGCGCCATCGGTTTCATAAACGTACGACATCAACAGGCTCCGAGAAGCGCGACCGCCCGCTCGGGCGTCAATCCGGTATGAAGGGGCGTGGCCCCGGCGCGGGCGTTGCGGGCCAGATCGAAAGCCCCCGCCCGCCCGGTCAACAACCAGTCCGCCGCCCGTGCCCGTGCGCAGCCCTTCGCGCAACCCGATATGTGCAGGCTGCCGTTCGTCAGGGGCGCGAGCCGCGCGGCGAGACTGCGGGTTTCGACGCTCGCCTGCGGACAGGCGGGTGCGCCGACGCAGGCATCGACATGGAGAATGGCGCTGTCGGCAAGCAGCATTCCGGGGGCTGGTGCCGGGGCGATGCCTTCCGCGATCAGGAGCCGCCAAGGGGTAAGCCGAATGGCGCAGTCGTGGGTGCGAATGAAGGTCACCAGCGATGTGGCGTCGATCCGGCCGAAGGGCAGGCCATAGACGGCACCCATAGGATGCGCGCCGGGCTGCATCGCTTTACCAGATGCGGGTACGGCGTCACCTTCGGCCCAATCCGGCAAAGCGGTCTTGTGCCGCGCCATCCGCCTCGCAGAGCGGCCATCACTATCGGCGAACCAGTGCGCCAACCGGATCAGGGCATCGACGGCGTTCGAGCGGGTGACGGTCATGCCACTCGCCCTCCCATCGGCGCGCAAGAGCAACTCGCCCGTCGTGCTCCGTTCGATCCGAAAATCACCCGGCGCGTGCGTCAGCATCGGCGTGCGCCCGGCGTCGACCACGAAGCCGACCTTGCCCGGCAGCTCGGGCAGTTCAGTCAAACGCGCGCGCAATTCGCTGGCGATGGCATGAGTGTCATCCCCTTCACGCCAGTCGGGGTTGAGCAGGATCGCCCCGCGCCCCTCCCGCACCGGATCGGGATCGACCAGCTCCAGTGCCTGCAGTTCCTCAATCAGCGCGGGCCAGCCCGCCTCGGTGACGCCGCGCAGCTGCAAGTTGGCGCGGTTCGTCAGGTCGATCTGGCCATTGCCATGGGCGTTCGCCGCCTCGCACAGCCCCTCGACCTGCCCCGCCGTCAACCGACCCAGCGGCGGACGCACGCGGACCAACAGGCCATCGCCCGCCATCATCGGCCGGAACGCATCGGGGCACCAGCCCTTGACGACGAACCCGCTCATGCCGCGCCGTCCAGCATCGCCAGCACCGAGTTGCGCCGCGTCCGCCACAGCCCCGCAGCGTGCAGCGCCGCGAACCGCGCCTCCATCGCCGCCAGCGCCGCCGGGTTCGCCTGCGCCATGAAGTCGCGCACCTCGTCGCGCGCCAGCGTCGCATCCCAATAGAGGTCGACCAACGAGGCGGGCACCACGTCCGCCAGATGCGCGAAGCTGCCCAGATGGTCGAGCGTCGCGGCGATCTCAGCCGCGCCCCGGAAGCCATGCGCCATCATGCCCGCCACCCAGCGCGGATTGGCGGCGCGGGCATGGACGGTGCGGGCGATCTCCTCGGCCAACATCCGGGCCTTCGGGCTGGCCGGATCACGCGTGTCGAGATGATAGAGCGACGCCCCCCCCTCGCCCAGCGCCGCCCGCGCCGCCGCGAAGCCCGCCTGATGCGCGGCATAGTCGGCGGCGAGCAGTAGATCGCTTTCGGGCAGGTCATGGACATGGACGAAGGCCTGCGCCCCCGCCACCCGCGCCGCGATTCCCTCGGCATCGCGCCGGTCCCCATCATCGAGCGCCGTCGCCGAGGCGGCGAGCCAGTTGCGCCCCGCCTCGATGCGCGCGGCTTCGTCATAGCCTGCTTCCGTGTCCAGTCCGATGCCGTAGCGGCCCGGCGCCGGACCATAGACGCGGGGCGTCGCCTGCCCCTTGAACGGATTCCAGTCCGCCTCTTCGTCGCGAGCGGCCAGCGCGCGCACCGCCTGCCCGAACAGCGCGACCAGATGCGGAAAGGCGTCGCGGAACAGCCCTGACACACGCAGCGTCACATCGACGCGCGGCCGGTCGAAGCGCATCAGCGGCATCACCTCGAACCCCGTCACCCGTTCCGAACGCTGGTCCCAGACCGGCTCGACCCCGATCAGATGCAGCGCCATGGCGAATTCCTCGCCCGCCGTCCGCATCGTCGCCGATCCCCAGAGATCGACGATCAGCGTGCGGAGGTGATCGCCCTCCTCCTGCATATGGCGGCGGATCAGTTCCTCGGCGAGCTTGACGCCTTGCGCTTGCGCAGCCCGGCTCGGCACCGCGCGCGGGTCGATGGCGTAGAGGTTGCGTCCCGTGGGCAGGACATCGGCACGGCCGCGATAGGGCGAACCCGAAGGCCCCGCCGGGACGCGCTTGCCGTCCAGCCCGGCGAGCAGTCCGGCGCGTTCCGCCGCGCCCTGCTCACCGCGCCCGAAGACGTGCAGCCCCTCGCCGAACTGGCTGTCCTTCACGTCGCAGACGAAGGCGTCGATCCGCGCGAGCGGATCCTCCGCCCCCGCCAGCCCCAAGGTCTCGCCCAAACCAACGCTATCCGCCTCTTCCGCGATCAGGCCACGCAGCCGATCACGGCGCGCGGGATCGAGCCCATCGGCATTGGCATATTCGTCGAGCAGCGCCTCCAGCCGCCCCAGCCCCGCTCCCGTCTCCGCCTGGACCAACGCCGGGGGGACATGCCCGATCGTCACCGCGCCCAGCCGCCGCTTGGCCTGCGCCGCCTCCCCCGGATCGTTGACGATGAAGGGATAGAGGACTGGCCAGTCACGGGTCAGCGCCTCGGGCCAACAGGCATCGGACAGCGCGACCGCCTTGCCGGGCAACCACTCCAGCGTGCCATGCGCGCCGACATGGACCAGCGCGTCGACCCCCTGCGCCCGGAGCCACAGATAGAAGGCGACATAGGAATGGCGGGGGCAGCGCGAGAGGTCGTGATAATCGTCGGCGCGTGCGTCACGCCGTCCACGCTCGGGCTGGAGCGCGACGATGGCCTTGCCCTGCATGAGGGCGGGGAAATGGAACTGGTCGCCCTCGACCAGCGGGTCGTCCTCGACCGCGCCCCAGCTTTCGATGAGGTCGGCGCGCAGGGGTTCGGGCAGGGTGGCGAGCGCATCGCGATAGGCGGCGACCGGCCATACGATGCGGTTGCCGATCAGCGCGGCGGGCAGGTCCGCGTGCGGGGCAGTATCGTACCCGGCGGCGTGGAGGTCGTCGAGAATGGCCTGCGCCGAGGCAAAACCGTCCAGCCCGACCGCATGCGCCGCCTGCCAGTCCTTGCCCGGATAGGTCGAGAGCAGTATCGCCAGCCGCCGCTCCGCCACCGGGGTCGCGGCGAGCTTCGTCCAGCCCGCTACCTTGTCCGCCACCGCAGCAATGCGCGCGGGCTCGGCACGGTGGAGGCGCAGGGCGACATCGAAGTCAGGGTTGCGCTCGCCGGGCTGCTTGAAGCTGACTACGCCCGCGAACAGCCGTCCGTCGATCTCGGGCAGGACGACGTGCATGGCGAGGTCGGCGGGCGACAGGCCGCGCGCCGAACCCGCCCAGCCTTCGCGGTCGCTGGTGGCGAGCGCGACCTGGAACACCGGCACGCCCGCGCCGTCGAGCGGGGTGGTGTCGTCCTCACCGCGCGCGGAGAAGGCGGTGGCGTTGATGATTGCGGCGGGGGTCAGGGCCTGGACCCAGCGCGCGATCCATGGGCCTGCGCCCTCGGCTTTGAGCGAAGGGACGAACAGGGCGATGGGGTCGAAGCCGCGTTCGGCCAGCGCGGTGTGGAGGGCGGCGATAGGCTCGAGGTCGGCGGCGGCGAGATAGGCTCGGTAGAAGACAATGAGGGCGCGGGGGCGGGTTGCCGTGAGCATCGTCGCGGCGGGGCAGGACAAGGCATTCGGATGCCAGCCTCCGACCGAAGCTATGTGTGGCGAGCGCCCTCCCCCATCCCCTCCCGCCTGCGGGAGGGGCGTGCTTGTGGTGAGCGTTCGGCTAGAAAGCCCCTCTCCCGGCAGGGGGAGGGGTTGGGGAGGGGCAAGAGCCACGGGCGATACGGCTGCCAACGCGCCCAACGCCACCGCCGCCGCATCCGCCCCGCCCGCATCGCACAGCGCCGTCAACCGCCGCACCACGTCATCGCCAACCGTCGACGCCGCCGCCAGCCGCCGATCCTCACGCCCGTCCGCCGCCAGCACCGCCAGCGCGATGTCCCGCTCGCGCGCCAGCCGCTCGACCTCGCGCAGGCCATAGTCCCAGTACGCCGCCCCGCCGATCAGCCGGATCAGGATCGCCTTCGCATGAACCAGCGTCTGCTCGACATAGGTGTCGACCGACAGCGGATGGACCAAGGCCGCCAAATTGGCGAGCCGCAGCGACCAGGGGAATTCCCCCGCCCGCCAGCCCGCCGCAAAGGCGCTGAGGTCGCTGTCGGAGAAGGACAGCACGACCACGTCACCGGGGCGCTGCCCCAGATCCTGTGGAACGGCCTGTTCCTCCAGCCCATGGCTCTCGCGAAAGACGAGATGCATGGCGCTCAGCCCTTCAGCACGGCCTCGATCGCAGCACGGTCGATCCGGTCATGCTCGGCGATGACGACCAACTGCGTGCCGCGCGGTTCGCCCGCACCCCAGGGGCGGTCATAGTTCGTGCGCACCCGGCGGCCGACCGCCTGCACCAGCAACCGCATCGGCTTGCCCGCGACCGCCGCGTAACCCTTCACGCGCAGGATATCCTGCTGCTCGGCGAGCGTGACGATGCGCTGCGCGATCGCCTCGGGGCTTTCCACCTCGCCCAGCATCACCGAGATGCTGTCGAAATCGTCATGCTCGTGATCGTCCGCGCCGTCATGATGCGAGGGGCGCGCGGCGATGTCGTCCTCGGCGGCGGCTTCGAGGCCCAGCACGATCTCGGCGGAAACGATGCCGTCGACCGCCTCGACCATCGGCAGCGGGCGCGGGGCCTCGGCGGCGATGATTTCGCGCGCCTTGACGACGCCGTCCGGTCCGGCCAGGTCCGCCTTGGTCAGCAGGACGATGTCGGCACAGGCCAGCTGGTCCTCGAACACCTCGGACAGCGGGGTTTCATGGTCGAGGCTCGGGTCGGCGGCGCGTTGCGCCTCGACCGCGTCCAGGTCGGGGGCGAAGCGGCCCGCCGCGACGGCCTCCGCATCGGCCAGCGCCACGACGCCGTCGACGGTGATTCGTGAACGGATCGCGGGCCAGTCGAACGCCTTCAGCAGCGGCTTGGGCAGCGCCAACCCCGACGTCTCGATCAGGATGTGATCGGGACGCGGCTCCATCGCCAGCAGCTTCTCGACCGTGGGAATGAAGTCGTCGGCGACGGTGCAGCAGATGCAGCCATTGGCCAGCTCGACGATATTCTCCGCCGGGCAGTCGGGGATGGCGCAAGCCTGCAGGATGCCGCCATCGACGCCCAAAGTGCCGAACTCATTGACGACCACCGCCAGGCGACGGCCACCCGCATTGCGGATCAGATGGCTGATGAGCGTGGTTTTCCCCGCACCCAGAAAGCCGGTGACGATAGTGACGGGGACCTTGGACAGGTCACGCATGGCAATTCTCCGACGCGCCGGACGAGCGAGCGCGGACGCGGGGACCTGTCGCCGGAGCGGTGACGAACGGGCGCGCGACATGCGTCCGCCCCGCTAGACCGGCGACCGATGCGGCCCCGGCCGCATGGCTTCGTCGCTCCCCGACGGAGAACCGTGCCCCGACCACCCCCTGGGTCCAGGCAAGAGCGACCATGACGCCGGTAGGTCTCCTGGCTCGCGGGTCGAAGCGAGGGGATGCGCCTTCCCGGACTAATCCAGTGGCCGTGCCTCCAACAGCACCAGCATCGCTCGCTCACCGCTTACAGTTGCAGGGACAGCCGGGGATTTGCACCCCATTCCCGTTAAAGCCCTTGCGGGCACCGGCGCGATCTTCGGGACGTTTCCGCCCCGATCAGCGGCATTTATCCCGCCGCGCCGGGCTTGGCAATTCGCGCCTCCATCGCGGCGAACCCGCGCCAGCGATAGAGGAGGAAGCTCGCCCCCCAGCAGACCACGAACAGCCCGACGATCGCGAAGCCCAGCACGTTGAAATGCTCGGCCAGCGCCCCGGCATAGCGGAACGGCCCCGAAGTCCAGCCGAACCGCTCGGCGAGCAAGGCGGCCGCCTGGATGCCGCCGATCACCAGCGCGACCAGCGCGGAGACGAGCGTGATCGTCATATTGTAATAGAGCTTGCGCAGCGGATGAACGAACGCCCACTCGTAAGCGCCCAGCATTACCAGTCCGTCGGCGGTGTCGATCAGCGCCATGCCGACCGCGAACAGGACGGGGAAGACCAGGATCGTCGCCAGCGACACGCCATCGGCGGCATGCGAACCCGACAGACCAAGGATCGCCACCTCGGTCGCGGTGTCGAAGCCCAGCCCGAACAGGAACCCCAGCGGCGCCATGTGCCAGCTCCGCCGGATCAGCCGAAACAGCGGCCGGAACAACCGCGACAGCGGCCCCTGCCCCGAAAACAGCATATCGGCATCCGCCTCCGCCATCGGCTCGCCGCGTGCGACGCGGCGGAAGCGGGTCCAGACATCACGCAGGATGATGAGGTTCATGATCGCGATGGCGAACAGGAAGCTGGCCGAGACGATGGTGGCGATCGTCCCGCCGCTCTGCCCGAACGCCTCGAAGTCGGACAGGGTGCTGGCCGCCAGCGCGACCGTCGTCGCCGCGATCAGCACGATCGCCGAATGGCCGATCGCGAACCACAGGCCGACCGCGATGGGGCGCTGGCCGTCCTGCATCAGCTTGCGGGTGACATTGTCGATGGCGGCGATGTGATCGGCATCGACCGCATGACGCAGGCCCAGGCTATAGGCGAGCAGCGCGGTGCCCAGCATCAGGCTGTTGCCCGCAAAGACGCTGAGCGCCCAGCCCCAGACGGCGATATTGATGACAACCAGTGCCCCCATCAGCAGCGTGATGCGACGCTTCAGCGATGGGCGGGCAGAAACTTCGGACATGGGCGGATTACGCCTTGCACAGCGCCGTTGCGACTAAGGCCGTCCCTCCGCGGTCGCGGCGGTACCCAGCCTCGGGCGGGCGCACGCCAGGCGGGGTTCCGATTCGGGTCGGCCAGATGGCGTCGCTCGCATGATACAATATATCCTAGCCATGACCATCCCCTGGATCGCGGCAAGAGCGACTCGCATCGGCAGGTCTCCTGGCTCGCGGGTCGAAGCGTCGACAATGCGGCCTTCCCGGATCGCTCCAGTGGCTGTTCCCTGTTTCAGGAACCGGCATCACGCGCTCACCGCTTACAGTTGCAGGGACAGCTATGGATTTGCACCATATTCCCGTTTGAAGCCCCGAGGGGCACCGATGCGATAGCCC
The DNA here is from genome assembly GCF_050274375.1 of Sphingomonas sp. NPDC019816. NCBI lineage: Bacteria > Pseudomonadati > Pseudomonadota > Alphaproteobacteria > Sphingomonadales > Sphingomonadaceae > Sphingomonas > Sphingomonas sp. NPDC019816. Next base: position 734 of record NZ_JBNNOB010000085.1, on the reverse strand, counting down.
GGCGGCGTGGCTGAAAGCCTCTGCCGGTCGGCACGGGGATAGTCTGCGTCGGATGGAGGCGCAAACGGCTTTATCCCGGCGCGTGGGGAGCCTAATCGAAGCGCATGGTTTGGAAAGCGATGCGCCAATGGACACCGGCTGCGGCCTGCCTGGTCGCGGCCTGTTCGGGTGGCAATTACCGGCCGGTCAGCGATTTTCCGGTGCGGATCGGCAAGCCCTATACGGTGCGGGGCGTCACCTATGTCCCGGCCGAGGACGCGACCTATGACATGCTGGGCTATGCCAGCTGGTATGGCAGCGAATCGGGCAAGCGCACCGCGAACGGCGAACGCTTCCGCCCCGGCTGGGCGACGGCGGCGCACACCACCCTGCCCCTGCCCAGCTATGTCGAGGTGACGGCGCTGGATACCGGGCGGCGGATCATCGTGCGGGTCAACGATCGCGGCCCGTTCGCGGGATCGTCGCGGATCATCGACCTGTCGCGCGGCGCGGCGGAGCAGCTGGGCCTGCGCGCGGTCGGCAAGGCGGCTGTGCGGGTACGCGTCGTCGAGCCGGACGAAAAGGACCGCGAACGCCTGCGCCATGGCAAGGCGGCGCGGCCCCTGCCACCGGTATCGGATGCGGTGCGGGCGAACCTGCTGTCGCAGATCGCGGCGGCGGGGATGGTAGCGCGATAACGCATTCCTCCCCAAGCTCGCTTGGGGAGGGGGACCGCTCGGCGACAGCCGAGTGGT
>NZ_JBNNOB010000084.1:0-16043 GCF_050274375.1 Sphingomonas sp. NPDC019816 | reverse complement strand
GGAGCCCCCACCCCAAACCCCTCCCCCCTGCCGGGAGGAGGGGCTTAATGCGGATCGCCTCGCCACAAGCATCTCCCCTCCCGCAGGCGGGAGGGGTTGGGGGAGGGCCTCGCCCCAAGTCGTGTCGCCCATGGCTTAGCCCCCACCCCAAACCCCTCCCCCCCGCCGGGAGGAGGGGCTTAGAACTCGATACCCCTTTGCGCCTTCACGCCTTGTTCGCGGAAGGGGTGCTTCACTTGGGTCATGTCCGTCACCAAGTCCGCCGCGTCGATCAGCGCCTCCGGGGCATTGCGGCCGGTAATCACCACATGCGTCATCGCGCCCTTGGTGCCGAGCACTTCCAGCACCTCATCCACCGGCAGGTAATCATAGCGCAGCACGATGTTCAGTTCGTCCGCGACGATCAGGTCGTACGCCGGATCGGCGATCATCCGCTTCACTTCCTCCCACGCACCCCGCGCGGTGGCGATGTCGCGGGCGCGGTCCTGGGTGTTCCAGGTGAAGCCTTCGCCCATCGCGTGGAAATCGACCTCGGGAAAGCGTGCCAGCACCGCCGCTTCGCCGGTGGCCATCGCGCCCTTGACGAACTGGACCATGCCGACGCGCATGCCGTGGCCGACGGCGCGGATCACCATGCCGAGCGCTGCGGTCGTCTTGCCCTTGCCCTTACCGGTATGGACGATGATCAGGCCCTTTTCGGCGTCGCGCGCGGCGACCTTGCTGTCCTGCGCGGCCTTTTTCTTGGCCATGCGCTCGGCGTGTTCGGCGTCGGTTCGCATCATTTCTCTCCTGAAAGCCGGATGGGAAGCCCCGCCACCACGAGATCGGTTGCATCGCACACTCGCGCCAGCCGCTGGTTGAGCGTGCCCTGCGCATCGCGGAAGCGCCGGGCCAGCGCATTGTCGGGCACGATGCCGAAGCCGACCTCGTTGCTGACCATCACCACCGGGCCGGGCGCGTTTGTCAGCGCTGCGACCAGCGCCTCGCCCGCCGCCGCCAGATCGGCCTCGCCGAGCAGCAGGTTGGTCAGCCACAAGGTCAAACAGTCGACCAGCAGCACCCGGTCGGCGCGGCCATGCTCCGCCACCGCCTCCGGCAGGGCGAGCGGTGCCTCCACGGTCGTCCAACGCTCGTCGCGATCGGCCTGGTGCCGCGCGATGCGGTCGCGCATCTCCTCGTCCCAGGCTTGCGCGGTCGCAATGAAGCAGCCAGTGGGTGTCATCGCTTCGGCAAGCGCCTGCGCATGGCGGCTCTTGCCCGACCGGGCGCCGCCGAGGACGAGAATGGTACGGGGCGTCGTCATGCCGCTCCGCATCGCGGGAGCGGGCCGATGACGCAAGCCCCCATGGCCGCGCTGACCCATCATGGCGGCCGGATCGACGCGGCCAAGGCGTTGTTTCCCAACGCCCCCGCGCCGTGGCTGGACCTGTCGACCGGGATCAACCCGGTGCCATGGACTCCGCCCGAGGGTCTGGCTGTCGACGCTGCGCCCTTGCCGGATCGCAGCGCGCTCGCTCGGTTGCAAGCGCTGGCGGCGGCGCATTTCGGCGTCGCGGCGGAGCGGGTCGCGGCAGTGCCAGGCAGCGAGATGGCGCTGCGCCTGTTGCCGCTACTGGGTGTACCGCAGCCGATCGTCGCGCTTCGCCCCAGCTATGGCACGCACGGCGCGGTCGCGTCCTCGCGGGTCGATCATGCTGGGGCGGACGATTGGGCCGGGCGGGCGGGGAGTCTGTTGATCGCCAATCCCAACAACCCCGATGGCGTCCATCGCTCGCCCGGGCAACTGGCGCGGCTGGCGGCGGCGCAAGAGCGGGCAGGGGGTTGGCTGATCCTGGACGAAGCCTTTGCCGATGCGATGCCGGAAAGCGGGTATGGTGGCGGTGAACAGGTCGTGGTGCTGCGGTCGTTCGGCAAGTTTTTCGGGCTGGCGGGTGTACGGCTCGGCTTCGTGATCGCCGCACCCGAAATACTGACGCGCCTTCGCGCGTTGCTGGGCGATTGGCCGGTGTCGGCGCATGCGATGGCCTGGGGCTGCGCGGCTTATGCCGACAGTGAGTGGATTGCGGCGACCCGGATCGCGCTGTGCGAGCGGGCCCGCGCCATGGATGAAGTGCTGGCGCGTCATGGCCTGACTGCGCAAGGAGCCTGTCCGCTGTTCCGCATGGCCGAGACGCCGGATGCGGCCGTGATCTTCCAGCGATTGGCGGCGGCGGGGATTTTGGTGCGGCCCTTCGCCGATGCGCCGGAGCGGCTCCGCTTCGGCGTGCCCGCCGCTGCGACGGACCTCGAACGAGTGGATAGGGCGTTGTGGCATGGCTGATCCCGTCGCGCTGGTGGCGCTGGCGCTCGATGCCGCGATCGGATGGCCCGATAAGTTATATGCGCGTGTTGGCCATCCGGTGGGGGCGTTTGCGCGCTTCCTGAATCTCGCCGAGCGGCTCGGCAATGCGCCCGGGCGGCCCGAAGGCGTCCGGCGGGGCCTGGGTGTCCTGACCATGATTCTGCTGATCGCGCTGACCGGGGGCATCGCCTGGGGAATCGATCATGCGGCGCATGCGTGGCTCGGGCGGTGGGGCTGGATCGCCAGCGCCGTGCTGGCTTGGCCCGCGCTCGCGCAGCGCAGCCTCTACGTTCATGTCCGGCCGGTGGCCGACGCGCTGTCGCGCGGCGACCTGCCCGCTGCCCGAGCGCTGGTCGCGCGAGTCGTAGGGCGCGATACCGAACGGCTGGATCAGGCGGGCGTGTCGCGTGCGGCGATCGAGACGCTGGCGGAAAGTTTCTGCGACGGCATCGTCGCGCCGCTCTTCTGGCTGCTGCTGCTCGGGCTGCCGGGGGTGTGGGTGTACAAGGCGATCAACACCGCCGACAGCATCATCGGGCACAAGGAGCCGCGCTGGCGGGCGTTCGGCTGGGCGGCGGCGCGGATCGACGATGCGGCGAACTGGGTGCCGGCGCGGATCGCCGGCGTGCTGCTATGTGTGGCGGGCGCGGGCGGCTGGGCCGTGATGAAGCGCGACGCCCGTGCCCATGCCTCGCCCAATGCGGGCTGGCCCGAAGCGGCGATGGCGGGCGCGCTGGGCATCGCGCTCGCCGGGCCAGTGACCTATGACGGCATGACGCAGATCAAGCCGTGGATCGGCCGCGAGGGGCGGGCCGCTCAGCCACGCGACATCGCGACCGCCTTGCAAATCTATGCGCGCGCCTGCCTGCTGCTCTGGATCATCGCGGGAGGTGTCGCATGGCTGGCGTGATGATCCAGGGCACCGGCTCGGATGTCGGCAAGTCGGTGCTGGTCGCGGGGCTGTGCCGCGTCTTCGCCAATCGCGGGCTTCGCGTCCGCCCCTTCAAGCCGCAGAATATGAGCAACAACGCCGCCGTGACCCCGGAGGGCGGCGAGATCGGGCGGGCGCAGGCGACGCAGGCGATGGCGGCGCGCGTGCCTCCGCATGTCGACATGAACCCGGTGCTCCTGAAGCCGCAGGGCGACCGCACTTCCCAACTGATCGTACGCGGGCAGGTGCGGGGCATGCTGCCCGCCTCGAAATGGCGTGAGGGGCGGATCGGCCTGCTGCCCGAGGTGGTCGACTGCTATCGCCGGCTGGAGGCGGCATGCGACATCGTGATCGTCGAGGGGGCGGGGTCGCCCGCCGAGGTGAACCTGCGCCCTGGCGACATCGCCAATATGGGGTTCGCGCGCGCGGCGAATGTGCCGGTGGTGCTGGCCGGCGACATCGACCGGGGCGGGGTGATCGCGTCGCTGGTCGGGACGAAAGCGGTGATCGATCCGGCGGACGCCGCGATGATCCGGGGCTTTCTGGTCAACAAGTTTCGCGGCGACCCCGCGCTGTTCACCGATGGCATGGGCGTTATCGCGGCGCATACCGGCTGGCGGTCGCTGGGGCTCATCCCGTGGCTGGCGGACGCGCGCCGCTTGCCGAGCGAGGATGCGGTGGCGTTGGAGCGGCCCGCCGCCGGGGCCGGGGGCCGGGTCGTCATCGCCTGCCCGATCACGCCGCGGATCGCCAATTTCGACGATCTCGACCCGCTGCGGCTCGAACCGCGGGTCGATCTGGTCATGGTGCGGCCGGGGGAGGCGATCCCCGACGCGGCGATGATCGTGCTGGCGGGATCGAAGGCGACGATGGCCGACCTGGCATTCCTGCGCGAACAGGGCTGGCATATCGACATCGCCGCGCATCACCGGCGCGGGCGGCCGATACTCGGGCTGTGCGGCGGCTATCAGATGCTCGGGCGGCGGGTGGCCGACCCGGACGGGATGGAGGGGCCGGTGGGCAGCGTCGAGGGGCTGGGACTGCTGGATGTCGAGACGGTGCTGACCGGTGAGAAGACCGTGCGCCCCGCCACCGGGCAGGCGCTGGGCACCGGCTTTTCAGGCTATGAAATCCATCTCGGCCGGACGACGGGGCCCGACACCGCACGGCCGGTCGGACAGCTTGCCGATGGCCGCGCGGAAGGCGCCATGAGCGCGGACGGGCTGGTCGCGGGCAGCTATATCCACGGCCTGCTGGGTGCGGCGGGACAGCGCGCGGCGTGGCTGGCGCGGATCGGCGTCGAGGGGGCGGGCCCCGACCACCATGCCGATATCGACGCCGCGCTCGACGCGATCGCCGCCGTGCTGGAGGGGCATGTCGATTGCGACGCGCTGTTGCGGATCGCTCAGGGCAGGGCGTAGAGCATTGCGCCGATCAGCAGCGCGGTCTCGGTCAACTCGATGCCAGCACCGTGGACGTCGCCCGTCACCCCGCCCAGCTTGCGCCGGAACCACCACGTCAACCCCAGGATGATGAAGGGCGCGGCGGCCAGAGGCGGAAAGACCAGCCCCAGGGCCAGGACGGCGAGCGTCCAGCCGATCATGTCGCCGGACCGTACCGCACGGGCGACCATCGCGCCCAGTCCGCCGGGCCGTAGCGGCGGCAGCAATCGCGCCCATAGCAGCGGCCCGGTCCGCGCCGCCGCCGGGATCAGCGCGATCATGGCCCAGCCGCCGATCGGCCCATGGTGCAGCAGCACCAGCTTGGCGAGCAGCTGCATCACCAGCGACACCACCCCGAAACTGCCGATGTGCGGGTCGGCCATCACCGACAGCAGCCGCGCGCGGTCGCCATGCGCCGCGCCCAGTCCGTCGGACAGGTCGGCCAGCCCGTCGAGGTGCAGCGCCCCGGTCGCCCAGACCCAGGCCGCCAGCGCCGCCAGCGCTCCCGCCCAGGGATCGATCCGTGCACCCAGCCAGCCCGCGCCCGCCACCATCACCCCGATGACCAGCCCCGCCAACGGGTAGAGCCGGATCGCGCGCGCGAAATCCGCTTCGCCCGCCGCGACCCTCGGCATCGGCAGGCGGGTGAGAAAGCCGAGCGCCACGATCAGCGTCTTCATGCGCCGGCCAATTCCGTCACCTGCGCCGAACGCGGCTCGCCGTCCCATATCTCCAGCGTGACCAGACTGGCATAAGGCAGGGCGAACGCCCAGACCGCGCGGCGGTCGAACCCGCACAGGATATGGAGCGCCGCGCGCATCGCACCGCCATGGGTGACGACGAGAGTCGGCTCCGGGGGCAGGGCCGCGATCGCGGCGCCCACCCTGGCGACCAGAGCGGACCAGCGTTCGCCGCCGGGGGGCGGGGCGGCATCGGGGTCGCGCCAGAAGGCCGACAGCGCCGCCGCATCGATCTCACCCGCGCTCCGCCCGTCCCAGTCCCCGAAATCCAGTTCGCGCCAGCGGGGATCGATCTCGGTCGGCCCCAATGCTTCGGCGCAGCGACGCGCGCGCATGAGGTCGGAGGCGATGCGGCGCGTGACGGGCAGGTCGGCCGCCCGCGCGATACAGGTGGCGAGCCCGGCGGCGGTGACCGGGCTGTCGGTCCGCCCCAGCATCCGCCCCGCCAATTCGGGCTCGCCATGGCGCAGCAGATACAGGCGGAAGGGCGCGGTCACGCGTTGGCGACGCCCGCCTCGGCAAAGGTCGCCATGCCGTCATGCGCCGCGATCGCCGCGCGAATGACCTGGACCGCGACTGCCGCGCCGCTGCCCTCGCCCAGCCGCATGTCGAGCGACAGGATCGGCCTCAGCCCCAGCCGGTCCAGCAGCCGGATATGCCCCGGCTCGGCCGAGCAATGACCCGCCAGGCAGTGCGCGGTGATCGCCGGATTGACCAGCGCGAGCGGCGCCACCGCCGCCGTACCGATAAAGCCGTCGAGCACGACCGGCACGCCCTTCATCCGCGCCGCCAGCACCGCGCCCGCCATGGCCGCGATCTCCCGACCGCCCAGCCGGCGCAGAACCTCGAACGCGCCGTTCAGATGGCCGCGATGGCGGGCCAGCCCTTCGGCCACCACCGCCGCCTTGCGGGCCATGCCCTCTCCATCGACACCGGTGCCGGGGCCGACCCAGTCGGCGGCGTCCCCGCCGAAGCTGGCGGCGGCCAGCGCGGCGGCGGGGGTGGTATTGCCGATGCCCATCTCACCCAGCACGAGGAGGTCGGCGTCCCCGACCGCCGCTGCGCCCGCCGACAGCGCCGACAGGCACTCCGTCTCGCTCATCGCCGGGCCGGTGGTGAAATCGGCGGTCGGCCGGTCGAGGTCGAGCGGGACCACCGACAGTTCCAGGCCGGCCGCCGCCGCCAGCTGGTTGATGGCGGCGCCACCGGCGGTGAAGTTGGCGACCATCTGCACCGTGACCTCGGCGGGAAAGGCGCTGACCCCGCGCGCGACGACGCCGTGATTGCCGGCGAAGATGACCGCGCGGCCGCGCGCGATCCGGGGCCGCGCTTGCCCCTGCCATCCGGCCATGAAGACGGCGATCTCCTCCAGCCGGCCGAGCGAGCCGGGCGGCTTGGTCAGTTGCGCCTGCCGCGCGAGCGCGGCGTCGCGCGCGCCCATGTCGGGTGTGGTCAGCGCCGCCAGCGCGGTTTCGAAGGCGGCAAGCGTGGGGAAGGCGGTCATTCGACGAGGAAGCCCTCGGGCGGCGTGCGAGTCAAGAAATGGCCCTTCACGCCCTGCGGCCATTGCTTGTACGGCACCTGCCCCCAGTCGCTGTCGGCATAGGCCCGCGCATAGTCCAGGATGGCGCGCGCGGCGTCGTCGTCGGGCGTGAACCTGCCCATGACATAGCCGACCTTGCCGGGGCAACGCAGATGGACGGTGCAGAAGGACTGGCAAGCGAAGAGGCAAGGCATCTCCTCGACCGCGACATCGGCATAGGCGGGGTCGGAGGCCTGGACGGCGCGTAGGGCCTCGACCAGCAGCGCGCCGCCGCGCTTGCCCGCGTCATTCTCGCGGGCCTCGTCGGACAGGCGACAGGTGTTGCAGGCGACGACGGCGGGGCCGTTCGCGGCGGGTTTCAGCATGGGGCGGACTCGGTCATCGGGGCATATCTCCACAAGGCGCTGTCGCCCGCGCGAGGGAAAGCCCCGTTTCGTCCGGTACACCCTGACCGGTCGAAGGACGACCGCGACGGGCAGGTCTCCTGGCTCGCGGGTCGGGGCCGCTCCGCCGCCTTCTCGGGGAAAGCCCCAATGGCGTGATGGCGGATGGCTCGCCGCTTACAGTTGCAGGGGCAGCCGGGGCATCGCACCCCATTCCCTTTTGATCCCCGGGGGGAACCTGTCGCGAGGGCAGCGATAGGCGCGTGGGGGATGGGAGGCAACAGCCCTATTCCTCCCCGGCACGGGGAAGTGGCAGCGCGCAGCGCTGACGGGGGGGCTTCCACATAGGTCACCCTTTAGCGGCACGCCCCCTCCACCATGCTGCGCATGGTCCCCCTCCCCGTGCCAGGGAGGAGATCATTCCTCCCCGCGCAGCGCCTTCAGGAAAAAGGCATATTGCCGCCGCATCGCATAAGGCACCGGCCCGGTGGTACGCCCGGCGGTATGTTCCCCGCCGGGGATGACCAGCAGGTCGAAATCCTTGTCCGCCTTGATAAGCGCGTCGACCACCTGGGTGGTGCTGGCCGGATCGACGTTGGAATCCTGCTCGCCGACGACCAGCATCAGCTTGCCTTGCAGGTTCCCGGCATGGACCACGCCCGAGGCGTCGAGATAGCTCTGGTCGACCGGATAGCCGAGCCATTGTTCGTTCCAGTCGATCTTGTCCATCCGGTTGTCGAAACACCCGGCATAGGCGACCCCGGCCTTGTAGAATTCGGGGTGGAAGAGCAGCGCGTTCAGCGTGCTTTGCCCGCCGGCCGATCCGCCATAGATGCCGACGCGGGTGATATCGACGGCGGGGTCTCTGGCGTTCAGGGCCCTCATCCAAGCGATCCGGTCGGGAAAGCCGCTATCGTCCAGGTTTTTCCAGGCGACGTCATGGAACGCCTTGGAGCGGTTGGCGGTGCCCATGCCGTCGATCATCACGACGACGAAACCCAGATCGGCCAGCTGCTGCATCCCCATGACCTTGTCGCCGCCGGAAAAGGCGCCAAACGGCCAGAAGGTCTTGGGCACGAAACTGTCGTGCGGCCCGGCATAGATATTCTCGATTACCGGATAGCGTTTGGCGGGATCGAAATCGCGTGGCCGGACGACCAGACCGTAAATATCGGTCTTGCCGTCGCGCCCCTTGGCGGTGAAGCGTTCCGGCGGGCGGAAGCCGGCGGCGGTCAGCGCGGTGATGTCGCCCTTTTCCAGCGTCTGGATCAGGCGGCCGTCGCGCGCATCGTGCAGCTCCATCGTCTCGGGGCTATCGGTGCGCGAATAGACGTCGACATAGGTCGTCATGTCGGGCGAGAAGCGGACTTCGTGGGTCGCATTCTCTTTCGTCAGCCGGGTCAGGTTGCGCCCGTCGAAATCGACCCGGAACCATTGTTTGTAATAGGGGTCTTCGCCGGGCACGAAGCCGTTGGCCGAGAACCAGATCTGCCGCTTGTCGTCATCGACGTGTGCGATGTCGCGGACCAGCCAGTCGCCCTTGGTGATCTGGCGCACCACGCGGCCGGTCGCGCCGTCGATCAGATAGAGATGCCGCCAGCCGTCGCGCTCCGACGCCCAGAGGATCTCGCGGCCCAGCCCCTTCACGTCGTGCGACCAGATGCGGTCGCGGAAGACGAAGGTCTTGGCGGTGTCGGTGACGGCGGCGTGCGCGCGGCCGGTGTCGGCGTCGACCGCGATGATCTTCGTCTCGCCGAAGCCGCGTTTCAGGTCGTTGAACGCGAAGCTCTTGCTGTCGGCGCGCCATTCGGGAGGCGAGAGGGTATAGGCGCCCGCGAACAGGCTTGGGTCGATCTCGGTCCGCTGGCCGCTCGAGACCCGGAACAGCACGGGCGCTTCCTGGTCCACCGCGTCGCCGGGCTTGGGATAGAGTTGCTGGACAACCTCGGGCTGGACCTGGCCCGGCGGCGCGGCGAGGACGCGCGTGACCATGCGGGCATAGCCGGGGCGGACGCGTTGTACCGCGATGTGCCGGCCATCCGGGCTCCAGGCAATGGTTTCGGGGTCGTAGAAATTGGCGGGGCTGCCGTCCTGCGACCGCCAGAGTTCCTTGCCGCCATCCGCCTGCCGCACGACCAGATTGTCGTCGAGGACCAGCGCCTCCAGCGTGCCGTCGGGCGAGCGGCGGGGATGGTTGTCGGCGGGGACGCGCAGGTCGCGGACCACGCCGAAACCGCGTGGGCGGCGGGGGTTTTCCGGCGGAACGACGGCGCAGACCGGACGGACGAGGGTACAGCGATAGACATCCGCATCATAGCCGATCGAGAAACGGATCGCCGACCGGTCGGGGGTGAAGGCGAAATGCTCGAAGGGCAGGCGCAGCGGCGCCACCGGCTTGCCTATCACCCTGGCGAGCGCCGGGGCGAGTGCGGCGGCGTCGAAGGCGGGGGCCTTGGCGCGGGTGGCGGTGTCGACATCGACAAAGGCGAACCCGCCCCCCACCGTCTTGCGGTAATGGAAGTGCCGGCCGTCCGCGTCCCATTCGGCGGGCCAGGCGATGTCACGGGTCAGCCATTGCCATTGCTCACGCAAGTCCAGCGCGCTCGCGATCCGATCGGGAACGGTCTGTGCCGCGACCGGTGCGGCGGTGAGCAACAGGGATAAGGTCAGCAGGGACTTCAACGCGCCGCTCCGAGGGTGAAGCTATAGGTCAGCGGCTGAAGCGCGATGCGATAGGGCATGTGCGCGCGGCCATCCAGGTTCCAGCCGGTATCGCCGCCGACGCCCACCTGCGCCGCGTCGATCAGCAGCGTGCCGTCGCCATGCGGTCGGATGTCCGAGCTATGCGCCTTGCCCGGCGGCTTCATCGCCAGGTCGGCATAGGGGAAGGGCAGCGCGTTGACCGACAGCGGCTGCGCCCCCGTCACCCGCAGACCGGCCCCGGTGCCGGTCAGTTGCAGCCAGCGGACATCGGTCTTGTTGCCGCTTTCCTGCGGACGGGCATAGTCGTGATACTGGTCGGCGAGCCGGCCGTCCCAGCGCGCGATCATCGCCCCGGTCTTGCGGTCGGCATAGCTTTCCCACGGCCCCCGCCCGAACCAGCTGACTTGCGTGAACTGCTGCCCCGGGGTGGAGAAGGCCAGTCCGACGCGTAGCGGATCGGGCAGCGTCATGCGCAGCGGCGTGAAGCGCACCGTTGCGGTCGCCGCGCCGTCCGGCGCCATGGTCCAGCGGGTCTGCATCTTGACCGACCCGACCCCCATGTCGTGATCGACCACGATCGCATCGCCGTCGCGCCGGATATCATCGAGGCGACGATGGTCGGAGAAATATCGCCACATCGCATGACTGTTGGGTACGCCCGCACCGATATCGTTATCGGTCGGCGCGCGGGTGAAATTGGGGGTGCCGCCGGTCAGCAGCGTCCGGCCGTCCCGCGCATAGCGGCGGACGAGGCCGGTCGCGCGGTCGATCTCCAGCACGGCGTTGCCCGCCGTCAGCGTCATCGCATCGGCGCTTTCCGCGGGCGCGACCGATCCGGTGGGTGGGGCGGCGAAGGACGGGGCGGTCAGCGCGAACTGCTCCCACCCGACGACATGCCCGGCCGGCAGAGGGGGGATCGCACCCGCCCTGGTCCGCGCCCGCAGGATCAGCGAGCGCTCGGCCCCGGCATCCTTGGGCGCGGGCAGGGTGAGGGACAGCGGCGCGCTCCGGCCCGCAGCCGCCACCGGCGTCGCGATATTACCGCGCGCGGTCTCGACGCCGTTTTCCAGCACCGCCCAGTCGAGCGTGAAGCGCGACAGGTCGATATGGTCATGGCGGTTGACCACCTGCCAGCCGCCGCCGTCATGGGTGAAGGTGATCGGCGACTGGACATGCGCCATCTCGTAATATTCGGGATCGGGGGTGCGATCCGACTGGATCACGCCGTCGCCCACGGGGCTGTCGTCGCCGTGCAGCCCGGCATCCTTGGGGTCGGGATCGAAGTCCACACCCTGTGCCCAATAGGGGCGCCCGTCCTTGTCCTTGAGGATCATCGTCTGGTCGACCCAGTCCCAGATGAAGCCACCCTGGAGCTTGGGATATTTGCGGAAAATGTCCCAATATCCCTGGAAGTCGCCCAGGCTGTTGCCCATCGCATGGGCATATTCGCACAGGATCAGCGGCTGGGTAAATTCGGGGCGCAGGGCATAGTCGGTGATCTTCTCGACATCGTCATACATGGGCGCGAAGATGTCGACATAGGCGTTGGTCGGATGCCGCCAGCCGCTCATGCTGTAGCCCAGGAAGTTGATCAGCCGGGTCTTGTCGTTTGTGCGTACCCATTTGGCCGCCGCCTCGAAATTGGGACCCACGCCGCTTTCATTGCCCAGCGACCAGAAGATGATCGAGGGGTGGTTGCGGTCGCGCTCGACCATGCGCTGCACCCGGTCGAGATGCGCGGCGGCCCATTCGGGCTTGTGACCCAGATTGAGCGTCGGATCGCCCTTTTCCTGGGTGAGGCTGAGATAGCCGTGGCTCTCGATATCGGCCTCGTCCATCACGTACAGGCCATATTCGTCGGCCAGATCGTACCAGCGCGGATCGTTGGGATAGTGCGATGTGCGGACCGCGTTGATGTTGGCGGCCTTCATCAACTCGATGTCCTTGCGCATCGTCTCCTCGGATACGATGCGGAAGCTGTGCGGATCATGCTCGTGCCGGTTGACGCCGCGGATCATGATCCGCTTGCCGTTCACGCGGACCTCGCCGCCCGCGACCTCGACGGTGCGAAAGCCGATGCGGCGGCTGGTCGCCTCGATCAGCCTGCCCTTGTCGTCCAGCAGTTCGACCAGCAGCGTGTAGAGATTGGGGTCCTCCGCGCTCCAGCTCTTCACGCCGGGAACCTCGGCGGTGATCGTCGCGGCGGTGCCAGTGGGCGTAGCGGTGCGGGTCAGGATGGTGCGCTTGCCGTCGAGAAGGGTCGCGCGCACGGCCGTCGCCCGCGCCGGCCCCGCCAGATCGACCGTGGCCGACAGCGCGCCGTCACGATAGTCATGGGTCAGCCCCGCATCGATCTCCAGATCGCGGATATGCGTCTGCGGCGCGGCATAGAGGGTGATCGACCGCTCGATCCCGTTGACCCGCCAGAAATCCTGATCCTCCAGATAGCTGCCGTCCGAATGACGATACAGCTCGACCGCGATGACATTCTTGCCGGGCCTGGCGGCGCGGGTGATGTCGAATTCGGTGGGGAGCTTGGAGTCCTCGGAATAGCCGATCCGCTCGCCATTGACCCAGAGATAATAGGCCGCCCCGGCCGCGCCCACGGTCAGGAGCAGGCGGCGGCTGGCGAAATGGGCGGGGACCATGAAATCCCGCCGATAGGACGCGACCTCGTTCAAGCGATGCTCGACCAGCGGCGCGTTGCGGGGAAAGGGATAACCGCTGCCGAGGAAGATCGGGCGGCTCAACCCTTCGGCCTGGAGCATGCCGGGGACCGTCACGTTGCGCCAATCCGAGACGTCATGGCCGGGCCGTTCGAACCCGATCGGGCGCGCCTCCGGGTTGGGGGACATGTGCACCTTCCACTGGCCGTCGAGCGAGAGGTGATAGCGCGAGCGGGCGACATTTCCGGCCAGCGCCCCGGCGCGCGTCTCGAACCCGGCAAAGCTGCTGTGCATCGGTTCGGCACCGATCCGGTCGATCTGTGGATTTTCCCATTCCGCGCGTGGGGCGGCGGGCGACGTCGGCGTCTGTGCCGGTGCCATGCCCGCCATCAGGGCCGACAGACTGGCCCAATGGGCCCATCGCATGTTCGGCATATCGTCTCTCCCCGGCTAATTAGGAGCAGGCTAGATTATACGGAATACAATTTAAAGAGCGTGCAATCGGTTTTGGTGGGTTGTCATCTGTGATACAAGATATCATCTGCACGGCCGGGGCGGTGATGTAAGGAAAATTATCATGGCAGGACAACGCCCTGGCGACGGCGAGGCATTGGCGGACGGGATCGAAGGCGCGCATCACGGCGGCATGCTGGGCCTGGACGGGCTGGCAATTTCGGCGTCGACGCTGTGCCTGGTGCATTGTCTGGTCCTGCCGATCGTGATCGCATTCCTTCCCTCCATCGCCGAATGGGCAGATTGGGGTGATGCCGTGCACATCGTCATGCTGGTCATCGCCGTGCCGTTGAGCGGGGGGACATTGTTCGCCGGATGGCGGCGGCACCGCGCCAAGGGGCCGTTATGGACGGGCATGGCGGGCCTGGCGCTGCTGGTGCTGGGCCTGCCGTTCGAAGGGGTGACACTCGGCACCGCCCTGACCGTGGCGGGCGGCATGGCGCTGGCCGTCGCGCATGTCGGTAATTTGCGGGCGACACGGTTGCAGTATCTGACGGGGTTGTAGCGAAAGACCGTTGCGTCAGGCGCAACCGCCTATCGGTGCCGGTACCGAAGTTCCCGACTTGTCCTGGGCCCCGCGCTCCATCGCGCCGAGTGACCCGTTCACGCACGATCTCTCCGCCCGTTTTTGCGCGATGCCCTTGACCCGCACGCGCAGTTTCGCGCAGTCGCGCGAACCCGATATGGATGGGTGGGAGATTGCAATGGTCGAGGCACAGGATCGGATCGTCGCGGGCGTGGAACTGGGCGGTACGAAATCGATCGTTCTGATCGGGCGCGGACGCGACATTCTGGTGTCGGAACGCCTGCCCACCACGACCCCCGCCGCCACGCTGGCCGCGCTGCGCCAGCGTCTGGGCGAATGGCGGGACGAGTATCGGCCGGAGGCGCTGGGCATCGGCAGCTTCGGCCCGATCGCGCTCGACAAGACCGGCATGGACTATGGTCATATGCTGGCGACGCCCAAGCCCGGCTGGGCCGGTGCGGACGTGGTCGGCGCGCTGGCCGAGGGCTTTGGCGAGCGGGTGGCGATCCATACCGATGTGACCGGCGCCGCCATGGCAGAGGGGCAATGGGGCGCGGCGCGTGGGCTCGCCGACCATGTCTATGTGACGATCGGCACCGGGGTCGGCATGGGTATCATTGCGGGCGGCCAGCCGGTGTCGGGGCGGATGCACCCGGAGGCGGGCCATGTCCGCGTCCGCCGTGTGGCGGGCGACACGTTCGCCGGCGCCTGCCCCTTCCATGGCGATTGCCTGGAGGGGCTGGTGGCGGGGCCCGCCATCGCCGCGCGGACGGGCAAGCCGGCGCAGGAGCTGGCGGCGGACGATCCCGCCTGGACCTTCGTCGCCGACGCGCTGGCGGAGAGCTTCGCAGGGCTGTTCCTGACCCTGGCCTGCGGGCGGATCGTGATCGGTGGCGGCGTCGGGGTGGGGCAGCCGCATCTGCTCGACATGGTGCGCGCCGCCACGGTCGAGAAGCTGTCGGGTTACCTCCCCTTCGTCGACGCGGCGCAGGTCGCCAACCGCATCGTCCATGCCCAGCTGGGCGACCAGGCCGGGCCGCTCGGCACGCTGGCGCTGGCGCGCAGCGTCCTCGACTGATCCCCGCACGAAAGCGCTGTCCTACAGCGAACCGATATGGTTCGTGTTCGCCCGCACAGGGAGGACGTCATGGGCAAGCGGAACGAGGCGGTGGATGTCGATGCGCTGATCGCGCAGGTGATCGCGCGCGAGGGGGATTATAGCGACCACCCCGCCGATCGGGGCGGGGCGACCCGGTTCGGCATCACCGAGGCGGTAGCCCGCGCCGATGGCTATGACGGGGCGATGCGGCGTCTGCCGCTGGCGAGGGCGGAAGCGATCTATCGCCGGCTCTACTGGTCGGCGCCGGGCTGGGACCGGGTGGCGGAGCGGGCGCCCCGGCTGGCGGCGGAATTGTTCGACACCGGCGTGAATATGGGGCCGGTGGTGGCGGCGGCGTTTCTGCAACGCGCGCTCAACGCGCTCAATCGCGGGGGCGGGGACTATCCCGACATGGCGGTGGATGGCCGGATCGGCGCGATGACGCTCGCCGCGCTCGACGCGTTCCTGCGCCATCGCGGGGCGGCGGGCGAGATCGTACTGCTGAAGGCGGTCGAGGCCTTGCAAGGCGAACGCTATCTGACGCTGGCCGAGCGGCGACCGGCGAACGAGGCGTTCCTTTACGGCTGGCTGGCGGATCGCCTGTCATGAGCGGGGAGGACGCCATGGCACCGGGCGATGGCGACGCGACCGACCGCTGGACCCGGCGGGCGCGGCCGACCTTCCTCTATGTCATGTACTTGCTGCTGCTCTGGAGCATCCCGATGGGACTGCTGGCCGGGGTGCGACCGGTAATGGCGGCGGCGATGATCCGGGGGATGGCGCAGTACCTCGCCGCCATTCCCGAGCCGCTCTACGCGCTCTTCGGCACCGGTTATCTCGGCTACACGGTCGCGCGCGAATGGGGGAAGCGGCCCAAGGCGTCATGAGGATAAGCCCCTCCCCTTGAGGGGATCGTTGCAAAAGTCGTGCGACGGTGATTCATGGTTGCAGGCGGGGGGACGTTTGCGATGGATCAAGGTAGCTTGGTGGATGGTCTGGTGTCGCCGCGCTTGGGTCGCAATGTCCGGCTGGAGCGTTTGGCGCGGGAAGTGGACTGGGCCGATCTGGGTTCGCTTTTGTCGCCGCTGCGTGCCGAGCGTGGCGGGCGTCCGCCCTTTGCGGCCCTGATGATGGTCAAGGCGTTGGTGCTGCAGCG
>NZ_JBNNOB010000083.1:0-16360 GCF_050274375.1 Sphingomonas sp. NPDC019816 | reverse complement strand
TTTTCTGACCGAGCAGCGTGGGCTTCGACTTCGCTCAGCCTGAACGGGTTGTGGGTTTTGCCCCCCTACCTCCGTTCAGCCTGAGCGAAGTCGAAGGCCAAGGGAAATCTACCGCCCCGAAACCCAGCGAAAGAACCGCGGCACCAACCCATACCGTGCCATCCAGTCATAATATTCCCGATACGCCGGATCGGCGGACAGATGCCGCTCCTCCGTCCGCGCGCGCCAGTAATAGACCCCGCTGACTGCCCCCAACAGCAGCGTGCTGCGGCATGCATCGATCCAAGTCCCGGTCGACAGCACGGGGATCGTGGCGATCCACCAGAAGATGTTCTTCGACAGATAGGCCGGGTGCCGCGACACGGCATAGGGACCGTGGGTCAGGATGCCCCTGTGGGTCAGGTTGGAAAAGCGGATGCCGAACGCCACCGTCGACCAGGCATAGATGGCGGTCAGCGCCACCAGCACCGCGCCGATCGTGGCCAACAGCAGCGGGTGGCCGGCGAACCAATAGCTCCACTCGGCGGTCCCCGGCCGGTAATCGAGCGGCCCGCCATCGGCCATCATGATCGTCGGCGGATAACAGATCAGCGCCGCCATCCATGCCGCCGCATAGGGGTTGGCCGAGCGGATATGTGCATCCAGCGGCCGCAGGGTCAGCATATAGCCGACCGTGGCGAAGGCCACGTCGATCACGAACATCAGCGTGATCAGCCAGTTGGCCAGCGCCACCGGATCGCGCAGCACGGTGGACAGGTCGCCGCGTACGAAATTGCCGAACCCGCCGGGCAGTACCGCCAGCATGAAGGCCAGAAAGAACGCCTTCACCCCCCAGGCGCGCAAATGCGCATGGATCGGCTCCGCCGCGACGCCCTTCTGCCCCGCCAGCCATGCGCCCAAGGCCCAGGCGCCATCCTTCGGCTCGACCAGTCGCCGGTCGAGCCATAGCACATAGGGGATCGACAGCAGGAACAGCGCCGGGGCGATCCATTCGAAACACCACATGGCAAAGGCGAAATTGCCCCGCCAGTAAAAGCGCCCGGTGGCATAGATCAGCCCGATCGCGGCAAAGGTCGCCCACAGCCCGACCAGCTTGGTCAGGCTGATGTCCAACGTCTCCCGCGCCGGGCGGGGATGCGCCCAGTCGATGCCGGTGGAGGCGTGGCGATGCACCTTGTCCACCAGCAGCGACCACAGGATCATCGGCAGGCCCGCCGCCAGCAGATGGACGAGCGCGGCATAGGGGCCGTCCAGATGCCGCCACCGCGCGATGGCGATCCAACCGAGCGATCCCGCCAGCCCGGCCAGCCCCACGCCATGCGACACCGCCGAGGCGGGGCGGGGCGGGCGGGGCGGGGCGGGGGGCGTGTCGGACATGCGGCCATGGCCTTAGCGCAATTTGGTAAGCGGGGGGTTAGGATGTTTGGGTTTCTGGGACGGGGTGGAGCGTGGCCTTCGGCTTTGGCGCATCGCGGCACAGTTCATCCTGAGCGGCTGGCTTGCTGGCCGGTCGAAGGGCTTAGACCGAATGGCGGGCAAAGGCCGGGGGGCGGCGGGCAGTCCTCATCCACCATCCATGTCGCGAAGGGTCGAGATGAAAGGGGCGGTTACCCCAAAACCAAACCGCCGTTCACGCTGAGCGAAGTCGAAGCGCACGTTCCGCGCTCGCCCGGCGCTAACCCGTCAGCGATAGGTGGCGAACGGATGCCCATGGCCTTCGACTTCGCTCAGGCGGAACGGGGGTGGGGACTTGGGGGCAAAATCGCTGCTGCAAAATCCTGAGCGCCGTTAGTCGTGGAGGGGCGGGACGAAAGGGGCGCTTGCCCTAAAACCAAACCACCGTTCACGCTGAGCGTAGTCGAAGCGCACGCTCCGCACTCACCCGGCCCTTAATTCGTCAGTGGAGGCGGTAAGTCCGTGCCCTTCGCCCATGCTCAAGCGCAACGGACGGAGGGACGCCGTCCGCCCCCGGCACCTTCACCCCTTGGCCAGCATCTTCTCTGCGCTGGTCTTCACGAACTCGCTGATCGGGCCGGCCATCATCGACAGCATCATCGGGATCGCCACCGTGCCGGTGACCGCCGTGTCGGCGATGTTCATGTCGGCCTTCACCGTCTGGCCCATGGCGATGATGGTCAGGATCAGCCGGTCCTCGGCGGGCCATTCGGAAGTCACCTGGCCGCCGCCGGGGATTTTCGACTCCAGCTTGGGCAGGCCCAGCTCGATGCGGCGGCGCGCCTCGGTCCGGCCCAGTTCGTGCGGAACGTCGAAATTGACCGATGCCATGGCGTCTAACTCTTTCCGATCGATGGTAAGCCGTACGGGGCGTGGCGGGCGCTGACGTAAACGTCAAGCAGGCCGCATCGAAAAATTTAATTTCGAAGTGCCGGCACGATGACGGGAGAAGTTGGAGCGGGTAACGGGAATCGAACCCGTGTATTCAGCTTGGAAGGCTGCTGCACTACCATTGTGCTATACCCGCTCAGATCCGGCGCCGTGGTCGACCCTAGCCGATCGGCGGGGATGGTGGAAGGGACTGGATTCGAACCAGTGTACGCTCACGCGGGCAGATTTACAGTCTGCTGCCTTTAACCACTCGGCCACCCTTCCGGGGTGTCACTCCATCGGAGCGAGGCGCGCCCAATGCCGAAGCGCGGCGGGCCTGTCAACGCCGTTTTGTGCATTTTGCACAGATCGCTTTTGATCCGGTTGCTTGCATGTCGCGCAATCGGGACATAGCCTCTGACCCATAGACGATTTTCCGGGGGTTCTTTTCCATGCGTCCATCCTTGCTCGCCGCCGTCGCGGCGGCCGCCCTGCTGCCCGCCGCCATCGCCTCCGCGCAGGACCGGAGTGCGGCCAACCGCCTGATCGACGAGGGCATGAACCACAGCCAGGCGATGCAGACCGCACAGCATCTGACCGACGTCATCGGCCCGCGCATGACGAACAGCCCCGCGATGCGCACCGCAGAGGCCTGGACCGCCGAGCAGTTCGCCAAATGGGGGCTGAAGAACGTCCATAGGGAAGGCTTTCCCTTCGGGCGCGGCTGGTCGATCGAGCGGGCGAGCGTGCGGATGGTCAGCCCCCGCCCGCTGCAATTGACCGCCATCCCGATCGCCTGGACGCCCGCCACCAATGGCGCGGTGACCGCCCCCGTCATCGTCGCGCCGATGAAGCGCGAGCGCGACTTCGACAAATGGCGCGGCCAGCTGCGTGGCAAGATCGTGATGGTGACGATGCCGGGCACCGGTGACGAGCCGTCGTCGGCACCCTTCCGCCGCCTGTCGGGCGAGGACATCGCCAAGCTCGACGTCTATGTTCAGCCCGAACATGACCCCGAAAGCGCCGATCGCCGGCTGAAGCGGCTCGACTTCTCGCAGAAGCTCGACGCCTTTCTGAAGGCCGAGGGGGCGGTCGCCTATGTCACGCAGAGCTATCGCGACGGCAAGCTGCTGCATGGCGAGGGCTATCTGTTCGGGCGGGGGGAGACGCCGGCGGTGCCTGGCATCGAACTGGCCGCCGAGGATTATCGCCGGCTCGCCCGCCTGGCCAAGGCCGGCCCCGCGCCGACGATCGAGGTGCTGAGCGACGTCCGCTACGACGATAGCGACGTCAACGCCTACAACATCATCGCCGAGATTCCCGGCACCGATCCCAAGGCGGGCTATGTGATGGCGGGCGCGCATCTCGACAGCTGGGTCGCGGGCGACGGCGCGGCGGACAATGCGGCGGGCAGCGCGATGGTGATGGAGGCCGCGCGCATCCTGGCCGCCACCGGACAGCGGCCCCGGCGGACCATCCGCTTCGCGCTGTGGTCGGGCGAGGAGCAGGGCATTCTCGGCTCGATGGCCTATGTCGAACAGCATCTGGCAACGCGCGGCCGGCCGGACGACGCGCCGCAATCGGGCCTGAAGCGCTATTATGGCTGGACCAATCGGTGGCCGATCACGCCCAAGCCGGGTTACGGCGACCTAGCGGCCTATTTCAACATCGACAATGGCTCGGGCAAGCTGCGGGGCCTTTATGCCGAGAACAACCCGGCGGCGGTGCCGATGTTGAAGGAATGGCTGTCGCCCTATGCGTCGATGGGCGCGGGCAATGTCGTACAGCGGACGACCGGCGGCACCGACCATGTCTTCATGCAGGCGGTCGGCGTGCAGGGGTTCCAGTTCATCCAGGATCCGCTGGACTATGGTAGCCGCATCCACCACAGCTCGGCCGATACCTTCGACCATTTGAAGGGTGAGGATATGCGCCAGGCCTCGGTCGTGCTCGCGGGGGTCTTGCTCGCGGCGGCGAATGCGGACAAGGCGTTGCCGCGCCCGCCGGTGCCGACCCAGCCGGCGCCGACCAACCCCTTTGCATATACGGACACCGACGACTGATGGCACGCCGAGGACATCGCCCCAGCCAGGCTTCTTCCAACCGCCCCCGCTTCTGGGGACGGCATGCGGTGACGGCGGCGCTCGCCAACCCCAACCGCACGGTGCGCAAGATCTGGGGCACGCGCGAGGCGCTGGCCGCGCTCGACCTGCCGCCGATTCTGCCGGTCACCTTTGCCGATGCCGCCGATCTAGGCCGCCTGGTCCCCGCCGACGCGCCGCATCAGGGCCTGGTGGCCGAGGTCGATCCGTTGGAGGACATCTGGCTGGGCGACCTGCTGCACGAGGGGCAGGGCGATCAGCGGCCGCTCGTCGTGCTCGACCAGGTGACCGATCCGCACAATGTCGGCGCGATCCTGCGCTCGGCCGCCGCGTTCGACGCGCTGGGGATCGTGACCCAGGATCGCCACGCGCCGCCCGAATCGGGCACGGTCGCGCGCTCGGCCAGCGGTGCGCTGGAGACGGTGCCGTGGATTCGCGTCGTGAACCTGGCCCGCGCGCTGGAGGAGATCGCCGAGGCGGGCTTCTGGCGGATCGGCCTGACCGGCCATGCGAACCAGACGCTGGCCGAGGCGATGGGGACGCAGCGGATCTGCATCGTGCTGGGCGCGGAAGGCGAAGGCATGCGCCAGAATACCGAGGCGCATTGCGACGAACTCGCCAAGCTGCCGATCAGCCCGAAGGTGGAGAGCTTGAACGTCTCCAACGCGGCGGCGATCGCGCTCTATGCGGTGGCGGCGCGGTGATGTCGCGGGCGGCGGGGGTTGGTTCCCTGCCGCTTCTTTTGCGCGCAGAGGCGCGGAGGACGCAGAGAGTGTGAAAGGCGAACGCCGGACGTGCGCTTCGACTTCGCTCAGCGTGAACGGCTGTTGGTATGGGGGGGCATAATCCCCACCCTCCGTTCAGCCTGAGCGAAGTCGAAGGCCATGGGATTTTGTTCGCGCGGAGACGCGGAGGCGCGGAGATGTCCGGCGCGCTGTGATCGAACACTACCTCGCAAGCGGAAGACAAAGCTGCGGCCGATGATAGCAGGCTGGCCTTGCGGCCGGACATGCCATCTCCGCGCCTCCGCGTCTCCGCGCGAACATCACCTTTCTCATACACCGGAACGTCGCCAAACAGGACGCCCTCTCTGCGCCCTCTGCGCCTCTGCGCGAACAAAAAAGGGCGGGGCCGAAACCCCGCCCTCCGGCGTTCAGACCGGATGCCCGGTCAGTCCTCCGCCGCGATCCGCACCCGCATCCCGTCCTGCGCCGCCCCGAACGGCAGCTGGCACGACAGGCGCGAGGTCGCGTCGCGATCGCTGGTCGAATCGAGCAGGTCGTCCTCGTCCGGGCCGATCGCGGGCAGCGTATCGGCGAAGGCCGGATCGACATGGACATGGCAGGTCGCGCAGGAGCAGCAACCCCCGCACAGCGCCAGCAATTCGTCGACACCGGCGTCGCGGATCACTTCCATCACCGACAGACCGGCCTCGCCGTCGATTTCGCGTTCTTCCCCGTCGCGGGTCACGACGATAAGCTTGGGCATGTCCATTCTCCTTGTTGGCGGCGGCTCTGCCGGGCCTGAACGCGCGGATCAAGCATCATGGGGCTGAGCGCCGAACAGATTCGCGAAAGCATGGATGCGCTGGCCGCGTCCGAACCCGCCATCGCGGCGGCGCTTGCGCGGATCGGCTATCCCGAACCGCGCATCCGGGCGCGCGGCTATGCGACGCTGGTGCGGACGATCCTGGGCCAGCAGGTCTCGGTCGCCTCGGCCGATGCGCATTGGCGGCGGCTGAACGAACTGCTCGGCGACGCGAGCGATCCGACGCGGATCCACGGTGTGACCGACGAGGAATTGCGCGGCGCGGGCATTTCCCGGCAAAAGGCCGGCTATCTGCGCAGCCTGGCCGAGGAGGTGACGAGCGGTCGCCTGAACCTCGCCGACCTGCCCGCCGATGACGAAGAGGCGATCGCCAAGCTGGTTGCGGTCAAGGGTATCGGTCGCTGGTCGGCAGAGGTCTATCTGCTGTTCGCGGAAGGGCGCACCGACATCTGGCCCGCCGGCGATCTGGCGGTGCAGATCGAGATGGGCCGCATCCTGGGCCATGACGCGCGGCCATCCGAGAAGCAGGTCCGCGCGCTTGCCGAAGCCTTCCGCCCGCATCGTAGCGCGCTCGCAATCTTCACCTGGCATCATTATGGCGCAGGCGCCGACGCCGCGCCGGTATGAGGATCAGCGATCCCGCTTGGGCAGATGACGGGTCGCCACCCCGACCAGCACCGCCGTCGACAGCAGGATCGACGACACCAGCCCGCCGATGGCGAGCAGGCCCCCGCTGGTGACCTGAACTTTTACGCCAAGCCGGGCCTGTCCACCCAGTGGAACACGAAGGCTCGCTTTCTGATAAACGGGCGACCGGGATGAGGCGGGGCTTGGGTGTCTGGCCATGCTCGACGAACGTGTGCCCCCGCCCATGGGTTCATCTACCCCGCGCTGTGACCATCGGATCAGCCATTGTAGACCGCCGCCAGCTTGTTGCCGCTGGGGTCGCGCAGATAAGCGGCATACCATGTCGGCCCGTAATGCGGCCGAAGACCGGGGGCGCCGTCATCGGTGCCGCCATGGTCCATCGCGGTGCGGTAAAAGGCATCGACCTGCTCGTGGGAAGACACGAGGAAGCCCGTCATCGTCCCGTTGCCCGGTGTGGCCGGCTGGCCGTCGAAGGGCTTGCAGATCCACAAGACGAAACCCTCGCCGCTGCCGCCTTCGGAATAGCCGCGCCAGCCGGGGAAATCGGCGTGGCTCCGCCAGCCAATGGCCGCGAGCACCGCGTCGTAGAATGCATGCGCCTGATCCACATCGACGGCACCAAGTGTCGCATAACTGCCCATGAAACATCCTCCCTGTCGAGGTCTGCAATATATCAAGAGGGCAGGAACATAAAAAGAACAAACTGAAGCTCCGCGCCGTGTTGCGCGACATGGTTGATGGACAGGACTGGCATCCCCGGCCCTGCGCCCTTAAGTCCTGTGCCATGTTGACCCCCGAACAGGCCCGCGACCGGGCCGCCGATATCGTCGCCCGTGCCCGTGCCGCCGGAGCCGACGCCGCCGATGCGATCTTCGCCGCCGACGCCGCGCTCGAAGTCTCGGTCCGGCTGGGGCAGTTGGAGGATGTCGGTCGGTCGGAGAGCGAGGAACTGGGCCTGCGCGTCTTCGTCGGGCAGCGTTCGGCGAGCGTCTCGACCTCGGACCTGTCGGGGGATGCCATGGACCGGGCGGTCGAGCGCGCCGTCGCCATGGCGCGCGAGGCGCCAGAGGATCGCTGGGCGGGCCTCGCACCCGAGGAGCGGCTGATGCACGGCGCGCCGCCGATGCTCGATCTGGACGATGGTGGCGAGATCGCGCCCGAGGCGCTGCGCGCTTTGGCGCTGGCGGCGGAGGATGCCGCGCGCGGCGTGGCGGGCGTGACCAATTCCGAAGGCGCCGGGGCGTCCGCCTCGCGCGTCGTCACCGCGCTCGCCACCAGTCATGGCTTTGCCGCGGGCTATGCCGCGACCGGCTATGGCCTGTCCGCCAGCGTCGTGGCGGGCGAGGGGGCGGGCATGCAGCGCGACTATGCCCATCACGGCGCGCGCCTGTACCGGCTGCTGGAAGGGGCGGAGTCGATCGGCCGGCGCGCCGGCGAACGTGCGGTGGCGCGGCTCGATCCCGGGCGGCTGGCCAGTGGCGCGATGCCGGTGGTCTTCGATCCGCGCGTCGGATCGTCGCTGGTCGGGCATCTCGTCTCCGCCATCGCCGGCAGTGCGATCACGCGGCGCACCAGCTTCCTGCTCGACGGCCTGGGTGAACAGGTTATGGCCGCCGGCATCCGGATCGAGGACGATCCCCATCGCCCGCACGGGCTGCGCTCGCGCCCCTTTGACGGCGAGGGGCTGGCGGTGTCGCCGACCGCGATCGTCGAGGACGGCGTGCTGGAGACCTGGCTGCTCGATTCCGCCTCCGCCCGGCAATTGGGCCTGGAGCCGACCGGCCATGCCGCGCGCGGCACCAGCGGCGCGCCCGGCGTGTCGACCAGCAATCTCTACTTGGTCGCCGGGCATGTGCCGGTCGACACGCTGATCGCGGACATCGTTGACGGCGTCTACGTCACCGAGCTGATCGGCAGCGGGGTCAACCCGGTGACCGGCGATTACAGCCGGGGCGCGGCGGGCTTCCGCATCATCGGCGGGCGGATCGCCGAGCCGGTTGCGGAGTTCACCATCGCGGGCAATCTGAAGGATATGTACCGCGCAATGACCCCGGCCAGCGATCTGGAATTCCGCTACGGCGTCAACGTGCCGACGCTGCGCGTCGACGGGATGACGGTCGCGAGTGGCTGACATCATCCCGGCCGCTGACATGGTGCCGGCGGTGGTCGCGGCGGCGCGCGAGGCGGCGGCGATGGCGCTCGCCCGCTGGCGCACCGACTTCCGCCAATGGGAAAAGGTGCCCGGCAGCCCGGTCTGCGAGGTCGACCTGGACGTCGACCGGATGCTCCACGCCCGGCTGACCGCGCTGATCCCCGATGCCGGCTGGCTCTCCGAGGAGACGGCGGACAAGCCCGACCGGCTGGCCGCGCGCCGGGTCTGGGTGGTCGATCCGATCGACGGCACGCGCGACTATATTCGTGGCCGCGAGGGCTGGGCGGTCTCGGTCGCGCTGGTCGAGGATGGCCGGCCGGTGATCGGCGTGCTGGCGGCACCCGCGCGCGGCGAGTTATGGCTGGCGCAGGCCGGCGGCGGCGCGACGCGTAACGGGCGGACGCTGTGCGCGGGGCATCGCCGCACGATGCCGGGCGCGCGTGTGCCGGTCGATGCGCTGCCCAAGGCGGACCGCGATCTCGTCGCGGTGTTCAAGCCCAATTCGATCGCCTTGCGCATCGCCATGGTCGCCTCCGACGAGGCTGATCTGGTCGCCACGCTGCGCTGGGGCAATGAATGGGACATCGCGGCCGCCGCGCTCGTCGCGTCGGAGGCGGGGGCGGGCGTGGCCGATGCGCTGGGCCAGCCGCTGCTGTTCAACAAGCCCGATCCGCGCGCCTTCGGCGTGCTGGTGACCGCGCGCGGGCTTCAGGGGCCGGCGGTCGAGCGGTTGGCCCCGCGCGCACGCGAGGTGATCGTGCCGCTCACGCGTTGAGCATCTGCTCCACCCATTCCGGCACCAGCGTACCCGCCGGACCCAGGCGGCTTTCGTCGAACCAGTCGCTGCCCTCCGACCGATCGAGATTGAGCTCCAGCGTCCGCGCGCCATACGTATCCGCCAACCGGACGAACCCCGCCGCCGGATAGACGGCGCCCGAGGTGCCGATCGACACGAACAGATCGGCCTGCGCCAGCGCCGCCTCGATCCGTTCCATCTGATAGGGGATTTCGCCGAAGAACACGATGTCGGGCCGCAGCGCGGGCGCGGCGCAGGCAGGGCAGGGTGTTGCCGGCGGCAGCGCATCCGCCCATGCGAACCGCGCTCCACAGGCGGCGCACAGCGCCTGCCTCAAGGCGCCGTGCATGTGCAGCATCCGGGTCGCACCCGCCCGCTCGTGCAGATCATCGACATTCTGCGTGACGATCAGCAACCCGCCCGCCCACGCCCGGTCGAGCCGCGCCAACGCCTCATGCGCGGGGTTCGGCCGAACCGACGACAGGGCCGCGCGTCGCAGATCGTAGAAGCGGTGGACCAGGTCCGGGTCGGCGGCCAACGCCTCCGGCGTACAGACATCCTCGACCCGGTGCCCCTCCCACAATCCGCCCGGCCCACGAAAGGTGGCGATGCCGGACTCGGCGGAGACGCCCGCGCCCGTCAGGACGACGATGTTGCGGATGCCGCTCATGTTCGCGCTCCCTGGCTACCCGTGTTTCGGAACGCACCGGCGTTTGTCGATCGGGTCCTGGCAACCGGTTTCCCCACGGCGCAACCTGTGTCAAGGAGCGCTCCCATGACCACGTCCCCACTTTTCGAACGGCAGGAGCAGCGATGACCGCGATCGGCATTTACGGCAGCGCGGGGCGCATGGGCCGCGCCATCGCGCAGCTGATCGAGAATGAGGGGGGCACGCTGGCCGGCGGCTGTGATTCGCATGACGATCCGGCGGCACTGGCCCGGTCCGCCGATGTACTGGTCGACTTTTCGATCGCCGGCGCGCTCGATGCGCATCTGGCCGCCGCCCGCACCGCGGGCACGCCCATCGTGATCGGTACCACCGGGCTGTCGTCGGCGCAGCATGCCGCGATCGATGCCGCCGCCACCGACATCGCGGTGCTTCAGACGGGCAACACCTCGCTCGGCATCACGCTGCTCGCCAATCTGGTGCGCGAGGCGGCGGCGCGGCTGGGCACCGACTGGGACATCGAGGTCACCGAAATGCATCACCGGCACAAGGTCGATGCTCCCTCGGGCACCGCGTTGCTGCTCGGCGAGGCGGCGGCGGCGGGGCGGGGGCACAGCCTGTCCGAACTGCGCGTCGACGGGCGGGCCGGGTTGGTCGGTGCGCGCACCGAGGGGACGATCGGGATGGCCGCGCTGCGCGGCGGATCGGTGATCGGCGATCATGAGGTGATCTTCGCCGGCGAGGGCGAGCGGCTGACGCTCGGCCATTTCGCGCAGGATCGCAGCATCTTCGCGCGCGGCGCGGTGCGTGCGGCGCTGTGGCTTTCGGGGCAGGCGCCGGGGCGCTATCGCATGGGTGACGTGCTGGGGCTCTGAGGA
This sequence comes from Sphingomonas sp. NPDC019816, assembly GCF_050274375.1. Taxonomy (NCBI): domain Bacteria; kingdom Pseudomonadati; phylum Pseudomonadota; class Alphaproteobacteria; order Sphingomonadales; family Sphingomonadaceae; genus Sphingomonas; species Sphingomonas sp. NPDC019816. The sequence continues at coordinate 5,244 of NZ_JBNNOB010000083.1, read as the reverse complement.
AACGCGCGGTGAAGAAGGCCGATATCGTCGAATTCTACCATCGGCTGGCCGAGGCCAATCCGCATCCCGAGACCGAGCTGGAGTTCCGCAACCCCTATACGCTGGTCGTCGCGGTCGCGCTGTCGGCGCAGGCGACCGATATCGGGGTGAACAAGGCGACGCGCGCGCTATTCGCCGAGGTCGATACGCCCGAGAAGATGCTCGAACTGGGCGAGGAGGGGTTAAAGCAGCACATCAGGACGATCGGCCTGTTCAACACCAAGGCCAAGAACGTCATCGCGCTGTCGCGGATGCTGGTCGACGATTATGGCGGCGAGGTGCCGAAGGACCGCGAAGCGCTGGAGCGGCTGCCCGGCGTCGGGCGCAAGACCGCCAATGTCGTGCTCAACGTCGCCTTCGGGCAGGAAACGTTCGCGGTCGACACGCATATCTTCCGCGTCTGCAACCGCACCGGCCTCGCCAAGGGCAAGACGGTGCTGGCGGTGGAGCTGAAGCTCGACAAGGCGACGCCGGCGCCGTTTCGGGTGCATGCGCATCACTGGCTGATCCTGCACGGCCGCTATGTCTGCAAGGCGCGGCGCCCCGAATGCTGGCGCTGCCCGGTCGCCGATCTCTGCGCCTACCGGCCCAAGACACCCGCTCCCGCCGCCAGGGGCGGAAATACCCCGGCGGCGTAAAAAGGACTGGCGCGGGGGTGCGGGCAATGCTAGTCGGCTCGCCCACGCACCCGTAGCTCAGCTGGATAGAGCGCTGCCCTCCGAAGGCAGAGGCCACAGGTTCGAATCCTGTCGGGTGCGCCACCGTATATCGCTATTCGCCGTCATTCTCCTCGCGCAGGGCGCGGCGGGTAACGGTGATCGCCGCGACGAAACTGGCCGGACCGTCGAACGCGCAAGCAGGCCGAAATCGTCGGTGCGCCTGTCCGTATTCGACGCCCGGATCCAAATTGCCGATCCGGCCCAACGGCGTGACGACCATGTTCAGGGACGAGCCGATCGTCCACCGACCCCTTCGGCGGGCTGCGCGCTGGTGACAGGCCGGGACGATGGGATGGCCGCCGGCCCGCCCATGCGAACGGAGCCGCATCCCCGCGGGGACGCGGCTCCTTCTTCATCCGCGACGGATCAGGTCTGCGACGACTTGCGGGGCGGCGCGTCCTGTCCCTCGGTGCCGGGGCGGCCCTTGTCGAGCGTGTCGCTGGGACGCCGGGCGTCGCCGGGCTTCTGATGCTCCGTCGACACGTTGGGCCGATCGGTTTCGGTGGTGGGTTTGACGCCGTCGATCATGACCGGCTCGCTCAGCGCGGCATCTGCGACAGCATCTGGATATGCTGCTGCACGATCGGTACGGCGGCCCGCGCGCTGGCCTTCAGCGGTGCCTTGTCGCCGCTCGACGCATAGCTTTGATGCAGGTCGAGCGCGGCCTGATGCGCGGTGGCCTGTTGGCCGAGATAGAGCCGGTCGAAGTTTTCCAGCGTGGCCCGGCGCAATTCCTCGATCGAGGCCTTGGCCCCGCCGAGCTGCGGCGGCATCGGGGTCAGCCCGGCCTGACGCGCGGCCGCGACGGTGGCCTGGGTGGTATGACGGTGATGGTCGATCATCGCCTGGGCGAAGCGGCGGACGCCCTCGTTGCGGGATTTCTGGAGCGCGATCTGGCTGGAGGTGATCTCATACAGATCGCTCATGCCGGCGGCCTTCACATAGGCGGCGGCCTGGGTCTTGGCGGCGGCGGGTGGCGGGGGCGGCGGGGTCTGCGCCGCGATCGGCGCGCCCGCAAGGGTCAGGGCCAGCGCGATGGAAACGGACTTCAGCATGATGATCTCCCGTGACGGTGACACTGGGGGCAACCGGCCGTTCGCCATCGCTGTTCCGCCAAATCGTTGTATTATGATCTTTATCAGTGACTTTCCCGATCGGGCGGCATCGGGGTGGACTTTCGGCGCCCGACTAAAAGACGCGGGCGTGCGATTAAGGCATGACACCGCCGCACCGGGTCTGTTAGCCCTGTCCCATGCCCGTTTCGGCCGCCGCCTCCGCCCGCGAGATCCTCGTCCGCCTGCACGACGTCATGGCGTCGCGCGCCCCCGCCCAAGCCAAGCTGAACCAGGTCGTCCAGATCATCGGCGAGTCGATCGGCAGCGAGGTGTGTTCCATCTATCTGCTGCGCGAAGGCGTGCTGGAGCTGTTCGCGACGCGCGGCCTGGCCGAGGAGGCGGTGCACGTCACCAAGCTGGCGCTGGGCGAGGGGCTGGTGGGCACCATCGCCGAGGATGTCGAGGTGCTGAACCTGGACGAAGCCGCCAGCCATCCCGACTTCGCCTATAAGCCCGAAACGGGCGAGGACCGTTTCCATAGCTTCGCCGGCGTGCCGATCATTCGGCGCGAACGGGCGGTGGGCGTGTTGGCGGTGCAGCATGCCGAACCGCGCGGATACGCCGATGTCGAGATCGAGGCGTTGCAGACGGTCGCGATGGTGCTGTCCGAGCTGATCGCCAATGCCGGGCTGATCGACACGGCGGGCGCGGCGGGCGCGCGGCCGCAGATGACGGCGACGGTCCGGCTGGCGGGTCAGAAGCTGGTCGACGGCATGGGCAGCGGCTTCGCCGTCTTCCACCAGCCGCGCATCGTCATCGAGCATACGGTTGCCGAGGATATCGATGCCGAACGCCGCCGCGTCTATGCCGCGTTCGACAAGATGCGCGAGCAGATCGACCGCATGGCGCGCGAGGCCGAGTTCGGCGTGGCGGGCGAGCATGTCGAGGTCATCGAGACTTACAAGATGTTCGCCTATGACGAGGGGTGGGCACGCCGGATCAACGAGGCGATCGACAGCGGCCTGACCGCCGAGGCCGCGATCGAGCGGGTGCAGCAGCGCACGCGCCAGCGGATGCGCCAGATCGACGATCCGCTGCTCGCCGACCGGATGCACGACCTGGAGGACCTGTCCAACCGGTTGCTGCGCATCGTGTCGGGGCAGATGGGCACGGCGGCGCAACTGGGTCTGCGGCAGGACACGATCCTGATCGCGCGCAACCTGGGGCCGGCCGAGCTGCTGGAATATGATCGCCGGCGGTTGAAGGGCGTGATCCTGGAGGAAGGGTCGCTGACCGCGCATGTCATCATCGTCGCGCGCGCCATGGGCGTGCCGGTGCTGGGCCGGGTGCGCGACGTGCGGCGGCAGATCGCCGATGGCGATCAATTGCTGCTCGACACGACCGAGGGTAGTGTGCTCGTCCGCCCGACTTCGGCGATGGAGGAGGCGTTCGAGGCCAAGCTGGCGCTGCGCCAAAAGCGGCGCGCGGCCTTCGCCGCGCTGCGCGACGTGCCGCCGGTGACCCGGGACGGGCACCGCGTCACGCTGATGGTCAATGCCGGGCTTCGCGACGATGCCGCCGCGCTCGACACGACGGGGGCGGACGGTATCGGTCTGTTCCGCACCGAGTTCCAGTTCCTCGTCTCCGCCACCCTGCCGCAGCGTGAGCGGCAGCAGCGGCTGTACCGCGACGTGATGGAGGCGGCGGGCGATCGCCCGGTCGTCTTCCGCACCATCGACATCGGCGGCGACAAGGCTTTGCCCTATCTGAACGTCGAGGCGGGGGACGAGGAGAACCCGGCTATGGGCTGGCGCGCGCTGCGCCTGGCGCTGGAGCGCGAGGGCCTGATGAAGGCGCAGGCGCGCGCGCTGCTGGAGGCGGGCTCGGGCCGGACGCTCCACGTCATGTTCCCGATGGTGTCCGAGGCATGGGAGTTCGACGAGGCCAAGTCCCTGTTCGAGGCGCAGCGGGTGTGGCTCGCCGGGCGCGGCCGACGGTTGCCGATCGAGGTCCGTTACGGCGCGATGCTGGAGGTGCCGGCGCTCGCCGAGCAGCTCGATCTGATCCTGCCGAATGTCGATTTCCTGTCGATCGGCACCAACGACCTGACCCAGTTCCTGTTCGCCGCCGACCGCGCGAACCCCAAGCTGGCCGAGCGCTATGACTGGCTCAGCCCGTCGATCCTGCGCTTCCTGCGCCGGGTGGTCGAACCGGCGCGCGCCGCCGGCGTGCCGGTGGGCGTGTGCGGCGAGATGGGTGGCCGCCCGCTGGAGGCGATGGCGCTGATCGGGCTGGGGCTCGACCGGCTGTCGATCACCCCGGCGGCGGTCGGTCCGGTCAAGGCGATGATCCGCTCGCTCGACCGCGCGGCGATCACCCAGGAGATGACGCGGCTGCTCGCGCATCCGATGCGCGACATGCGCGGGGCGCTTGGTGCCTGGGCTGCGACGAACGGTGTGGAATTGGCCTGATCGGGGGCCGGGCTTCGCGTTGACTTGAACCCAACCGTCTGAAAGAACGACCGCGATCATGGGGTGGGCCATGGTCACTTCGGAGTTGAGAATGGACGAGGTCAATCCGGGCCACGATGCCGCACCATCGGCACCCGCCCGCGCCGGTGACGTCCTGCGTGCGGCGCGAGAGGCACAGGGTCTGTCGCTCGGCGATATCGGTGCGCGGACGCGTATTCCGAGCCGCCATCTCGCGGCGATCGAGGCATCCGATTATCAGAGCCTGCCATCGGCCACCTATGCGGTCGGCTTCGCCAAGGCCTATGCCCGCGCGGTCGGTGCCGACGAGGTCGCGATCGCGCAGGCGGTGCGCGCCGATGTCGACCGGATGGGCCGGCGGGTCAGCGAATATGTGCCGCAGGACATCGCCGATCCCGCCCGCGTGCCGTCGCGCGGGCTGGCGATCATCGGTGCCGGCATCGCGCTGGCGCTGCTGATCATCGCCGGGCTGTGGTATGGCACCGACCTGTTCCGCCGCGATCGCACCGCGCAGGACGTGCCGGCCGCGACCCCGCTGACCAACGCCCAGGCGCCCGCTCCCGCCACGCCCGCCGCCAGTCCGACGCCCGTCACCGGCGGCAAGGTGCTGCTGACCGCCAATGGCGAGGTGTGGCTGCGCGTCTATGATGCCGACAACAAGACGCTGAAGATCGGTACGCTGAAGCAGGGCGAGCAATATGAAGTGCCCGCCGACGCCAATGGCCCGATGCTGAATGTCGGTCGTCCCGACAAGCTGACCGTGACGCTGAACGGCACCGCCATTCCGCCGCTGGGCGACGGGTCGCGCGCGATCAAGGACGTGAAGCTCGATCCCGCCTCGGTCGCCGCGCGCGCCTCGGGCGCGCCGCTGGTCAGCCCGCCCGCCGCGCACGAGACGGCCGCGCCGCGCCGCGCGCCGCGTCCTGCCGCCGCCGCACCGGC
>NZ_JBNNOB010000082.1:0-16401 GCF_050274375.1 Sphingomonas sp. NPDC019816 | reverse complement strand
GGGAGGGGACGGGGGTGGGGCGCTTCCGTAAGCCCTGCACCAAGGGGAGAGGCCCCACCCCAACCCCTCCCCTGAAGGGGAGGGGCTTGTTTGGGCAATGCAGACCAAGACCATTCTCGTCGGCCGCGACACCCCCCGTCCACCTCCCCTTCCAGGGGAAGAATGATCAGGCGCGCAGACGGTAGAGGGCCGCGCCATGCGGCGGCAGGGTGGCGGCAATGCGGCCGGTCGCGCGGCCCAGGTCGCGGCTTTCCCACAAGTCGCTGACCCCCACGGTACCCGTCAAACCCAGATAACGGAGCGACAGCCCCACCTCCTTCGCCGTGTCGCCGGTGTTAAACAGCGCCAGATAGCGATCGTTCGGCGCGCCCTGGGGCTTGGCGGACCAGATGCGCGCGCCGTCCTCGACGAAATGCGGCTGGTTGTCGGTCGAGGCCTGGTTCACCGCGATCACCGCGCGGTTGGTCAGCAGCGCGAGCGTCGGCGCGTCGAGGTGGCGCAAATCGCCGCCCATGATCAGCGGCGAGCGCGCGATCGACCACAGGGTCATCAGCGTACGCTGCTCGTCCGGGGTGAACTTGGTGTCGCGCTTGCCCAGCGCCAGCCGGCCGAGCGGCAGCATGTCGGCATCGGGCCATGCCCCCGGCCGCCGCCACGGGTTCCAATTCTCCAGCCGCGTGAACTGCGCCGCCAGCATCGACCATTCGTCCCAGAAATCGTCGGAGATACGCCACATCTGCGCATGCCGGCGGACATGGTCGCCGCGAATGACCGGCGTTTCGCCCGGCGACAGGCTGAGCATCATCGGTCGGCCGCTATTCTGGATCGCGCGGTGGGCACCTTCGATCTCGGGCGCATGCGCATCATAGGGGCGGCTCATGTCATCCATCTTGATGAAGTCGACGCCCCAGGAGGCATAGAGCCGGAACACGCTGTCATAATAGGCCTGCGCGCCGGGCTTGGTCATGTCGACGCCGTACATGTCCGGGTTCCACGAACATATGCTCGACGTATCGGCGATGTCGGATGCGTGATAGCGGGTGCCCAGGATCGGCAGGTTGCGCTGCACCGCCAGGCGGGGGATGCCGCGCATCAGGTGGATGCCGAACTTCATCCCCATCGCATGGACATGGGCGGCCAGCTTGGTGAAGCCCGAACCATCGGCACTCGACGGGAAACGATTGGGCGCGGGGATCAGCCGGCCATAGCCGTCCATCGCCGGCATCGGCCTGGCGCTATATTCATAGCTGCTGGCATTGGGTTCATACCACTGGATGTCGACGGTGAAGATGTCATAGCCGAAGGGCAGCAGCTTTGCGCGCATGATCGCGGCGGTCTCGCGCGCCTGTGCCTCGGTGATGGTGGTCGCGAAACTGTTCCAGCTGTTCCAGCCCATCGGCGGGCGCGGCGCGAGCAGGCCGGGGGTGGCGGGCGTGACCTGCGCCGCCGCTCCTCCCGCCGCCAGCATCGCCGTGCCCGTCCATGCCGCCCCGGCCAGCGCCTGGCGCCGGTTGATCCCCTTGTCCGTCATTCATCCGCTCCCGCATGTCTTTGCGCCTATTAGTCAGGCAAATGGAGCGGGTTGCAAGCGAAGACTGACGTCAGGATCGCGGCGGGGTTGCCCCGTCGCCGGCGAGATAGCGGGCGATGGGGTCGATCATATCCTTCGGGATGCGGCGCGCGATGACCGGCATCGTCGCATGGCTCTTGCGTGCATCGACGATGTTCTTGTCACCCTGCCAATGGCGCAGCCGCTCGGCGATATAGGTCGCGCGTTGGCCGGCGAGCACCGGATAGGGCTTGCCGGGGGCGTGGCAGCTGACACAGGCGGGCAGCTGCTTTTCGGGCAGGCCACGCTCGACGATGCGGGCGGCTTCTGCGCTGCCGCTGGGCCGTGCACCCAGGCCCGGCATGGCGGCGAAGCGGCGTGCGGCGGCGGCCATTTCGGCGGGCTCCATCCGCATCGCGACCTGCTGCATCACCGCGCTCGATCGGGTGCCGTTCGCATAGCCCTGCAATGCGGCAAGCAGATAAGCGGGGTTCTGGCCGCCCAGCACGGGAATGTCGGGTGACCCGCGCCCACGCCCGTCGGTGCCATGGCATCCGGTGCAATTGTCGGGATCGGTCGCGGGCGAGCCCTCGGCAACCAGCGTGCGATACTGGGCCGGGGTCATGCCGGGCAGGCGGCGGACGAAGGCGACCATGCGGCGCACTTCGTCCTGGCGGTCCTGCACCGCCCAGGCGGGCATGCCGGTATATTTGACGCCGTGCTGGAGAATCCAGAACAGCTGCTTGTCGGTCCATTCGCGCGCATTGACCGCCAGATCGGGGGCGGGCGGGGTGGCGGCCTGCATGACGGGGGCGGGCTTCTGCCCCGGCGCGCCGTGGCACACCGCGCAGCTATTGGCGAAATGTCCCGCCGCGCTGACCAGTCCGGTCGCGTCGCTGGGGTCGTCGGGTGCGGTGAGGGCGGCATGGGTCCGCACCGAATTGCGCATCGCCCAGTGCAGGAACCAGTCGGTGATCGCCCAGTGCCCGCTCGACGCCGCCAGGTTCATGACTCCCGACCAGGCAAAGGCCATGCCGAGCGCGAACAGGCCGATCAGCGTGACGATCACGCGTTTCCAGGTGATGCGGATCGTCATGCGTGCGCCTCCTGACGGGTCTGGAGCAGCCGGCCGAGCATCGCCAGCCCGCCGACGAGATAGGCGATACCGCCGACCAGCAGCATCACGACGCCCGCCATCTGCTGATCCTCCAGCGCGCCCGCGCCGTGATGGCTGTAGAGCGGGCGGGGGGCCAGGCTGATCAGCGCGCCGAGCAGGGTCATGTGCATCGAGGTGACGAGCAGCGCCATCACCCCGGCCGCGCGGTGACGCGGCGCCAGCACGGCGGACCAGAGCAGCAGGCCGGCGGCCAGGAAGCTCGCCTGTTCGGCGACCAGCCAGAGCGGCTGATGATCGGCCAGTCGCCGGAGGGCCGGCACATGCCAGCCCCAGACGATTACCGCCTCGACCATGGCGGCAACCAGCGGCGAGGCGAAACGCGGCCAGCGTTCGGCCGGGTCGAGCCGATGCCCCTGTATCCCCAGCGCCAGCAAGGGGGCGGCGACCGCGACGGCGATCATGTGCGCCGCCATATGCCCCGTCATGCCCCAGCGGCTGAGCGACCAGCCGAGGGGGAGCAGGGCCAGACCCGCGATCAGGCTGGCGCGCCTCACCGGCAATCGCCGAGCATGATCACCGGCAGCGCGGTGAAGATGACGGCCACGAAGCTGAGGCCCGCCAGCAGCATCGTCGAATAGGCCAGGAAGCGCAGCCGGTCGATGTCGGTGCCCTCCTGATGCGGCGGCGGATCGCCGGGCGTGCGCGACTGCTGCCAGGCGATCACGCCCGATGCGACGATCAGGACCAGCGCGACGACCGTGCCGATGGCGAAGGCGGTGGGGAACAGCGCCCACTCGCCGAGCTTCTCGCAACTGATCGCCGCCCAGAGGTAGGAGAACAGGAAATGCACCGCCCACACGGTCGGCGGCACGATCAGCGTCCACAGCGTGACGCGCAGCCGGCTGACGCGTTGCAGCCAGCGGATCACAGCCCCGTCTCCGGGAACCAGCCGATGGTCATATAGGTGACGATCGCGGTCAGCGCGAAGAAGTGCATGTAGACGGTGATGTTGCGCAGATCGGCGTCATGGGTCGGGTCCATCTTTCTGGCCAGGCTGCGTACCAGCGTATAAAGCTGCATGACGACCGCGACGGCGGCATGCGCGACCGTCCAGATCACCAGCACCCAGATGATGGCGGGATAGACATTGACCTGCGGATCGAGGCCGTCGAGGCAACGCAGGCCCGCGAACAGCCCCGCGACCGCCATCGCCGCGCCGCCGATCAGCAGCAGTCGGGCGAGCATCACGTGCCTGCGCGCATGGACCTCGCGCGCGATCAGCGTCAGCGCCCAGCTGGCCAGCGAGGGCGCCAGCGCGATCATCGGCGCGGCGATTCCCGGTCCGGCAAAGCCGTCGCCAAAATCGGGATGGACGGTCCAGTAGAAATAATAGCCGAAGACGAGCCCGGAATAGGCGGTCGCATCGGCCATCATGGTGATGAACATCGCCCACCAGCCGGGTGCCGCCGGCCCCGAGCGATAGAGCGGCAGGTGCATACCGTGCCCGATCGGCTTTTCGGGCTTTTCGGGGATTTCGGCCGTATCCCACAGCCACCACAACACGCAGGCCAGCGTCGCCACCCCGCCGAGCGCCGCGAGCAGATAGAGGTGATAGGTGGTCAGGATGAACACCGAACCGAGCGCGACGGCGGTGATCATCGGCTTGACGCTGGGGCCGCCCAGCCGGATCACCGACACGGGCTTGGCGTCCAGGACAGAGGTCACGATCGTCTCGCGCCGGCCCTCCTCGGCATCGGGCAGGAAGAAGCGGCCTTCGTCGACCTTGGCGACGAAATCCTCCTGGTCCCAGATCGGATAGCGGCTCTCGATCAGTGGGACCGAGCGGATGCCCCAATCCTCGTCATCGGGCAGCGCCAGCCATTCCAGCGTGCCGGCGTTCCACGGATTGCGCGGCGCCTTGGCGCGGGTGGGCGACAGCGCCAGGTCGACGACCAGCACCAGCACACCGGCGGCGAACAGATAGGAGCCGGCGGTCGAGGCGAGGTTCAGCCAGCCGATATTGAGCTCGGCTGGATAGGTGAAGACGCGGCGCGGCATCCCCTCCAGCCCGGAGAGGTGCATCGGGAAGAAGGTCAGGTTGATGCCGACGAACATGATCCAGAAGGCGATGCGCCCCAGCCGGTCGGACAGCTTCTTGCCGGTGATCAGCGGCCAGTAATAATAGAGCCCGCCGAACAGCGGCAGCAGCGTGCCGCCGATCAGCACGTAATGAAGATGCGCGACGACGAAATAGGTATCGTGCGCCTGCCAGTCGAACGGCGCGATCGCGACCATCACGCCGGTCAGCCCGCCGATGACGAACACCGCAAGGCTGCCCGAAGCATAGAGCAAGGGCGTCGACCATTTCACCTTGCCCGCCCAGAGCGTGGCGATGAAGGCGAAGATCTGCACGCCGGTCGGGATGGCGACCGCCTCGGACGCGGCGGAGAAGAAGGCCAGGCTGATCTTCGGGAGCCCGGTCGCGAACATGTGGTGGACCCACAGCCCGAACGACAGGAAGGCGGTGCCGACCGCCGCCAGCACGATCCAAGGATAGCCCAGCAGATGCCGCTGCGCGAAGGTGGGGATCATCATCGCGAACAGCGCGATGGAGGGGAGGAAGACGATATAGACTTCCGGATGGCCGAAGATCCAGAACAGGTGCTGCCACAGCAATGGATCACCCCCGCGCGCGGCATCGAAGAACGGCCAGCCCAGCAGCCGCTCCATCTCGAACAGCAGGTCGCCTGCGATCAGCGGCGGGAAGGCGAACAGGATCATCACCGCCACGACCAGGATATACCAAGCGTAGAGCGGCATCAGGTTCAGGCGCATGCCCGGCGGGCGGCATTTCAGCACGCCGACGATCAACTCGACGGCGGCGGCGACCGACGACACCTCGATGAAGGACAGCCCCAGCATCCAGATGTCGGCGCCCAGACCCGACAGGTCGGTGCGGGTGGTCAGCGGCGGATACATGAACCAGCCGCCATCGGGTGCGGCGTTGAAGAAGATCGAGCCCGCGACGAACACGCCGCCGATCAGGAAGCTCCAGTACCCGAAGGCCGACAGGCGCGGGAAGGGCAGATCGCGCGCGCCCAGCAGCTGGGGCAGCAGGATGATCGACACCGCCTCGAACATCGGCACGGCGAACAGGAACATCATCACCGAGCCGTGCAGCGTGAACAGCTGGTTGAAGGTGTTCGCCGAGACGAGGTCGTTGTCGGGCACCGCCAGCTGGGTGCGCATGATCAGCGCCAGCACGCCGGCGAACAGCATGAAGCCGAACGCCGTCAGCGTGTACCAGACGCCGACCGCATTGTTGTTGGTGTCGGTCCAGCGCAGGAACAGGCCGCTGGGTGGTTTCCAGACGCTGCGCAACCGCTCTTCCTGCGCGGCGCGAAGGGCGGGATCGTCCTGGGCGTGGAGGCTCATTTCAGGCCTTGCAGATAGCGGGCGAGGGCCAGGGCCTGGTCATCCGACAATTGGGGGAAGGACGGCATGCGCACGCCCGGCTTGGTCTTTTCGGGGTGGCGGATGAAGGCGGCGACATGGGCTTCCGTCATCGGCAGGATGCCGGCGGCCAGCGTGCGGCGCGATCCGAAATGGGTAAGGTCGGGGCCGATCCGCGTCGGGGCGGTCACCCCGGCAATGGCGTGGCAGCCGTTGCAGCCATTGGCGGCGAACAGCCGCGCGCCTTCGCCATCGCCGGCCTCCGCCGGCCGTCGCTGCCCGGCCAGCCAGGCGTCGAAGGCGGCGGGCGGCATGGCGATGACGTCGAACGCCATCAGCGCATGGCTCAGCCCGCAAAACTCGGCGCATTGCCCGCGATAGCGGCCGGGCTTGTCGGCGCGGACGACCAGGTCGTTGGTCCGTCCGGGGATCATGTCCATCTTGCCCGCCAGCCCGGGTATCCAGAAGCTGTGCACGACATCGCCCGCGCTCAGGCGGAAGGCGACCGTGCGGCCGGTGGGGATGCGGATTTCGTTGGCGCTATCGACCGGTGCCGCGCCGGCGGGGCGATAGCTGACGCGCCACCAGAATTGCTCGCCCTCGACCGCGATCTGCAAATCGGTCTGCACGACCGGGCGCGGGCGCATATAGGGCAGCGAATAGGCGAGCAGCCCGAGCAGGACGATGGTCGGTATGACCCCGCCCAGCCACAACACGATCCGCATGCCCCTGCGATGGTCGATCGCTCCTTCGGGCGCGCGCACGGCATGCCGCATCAACAGGGCGACGGCACCCGCGATCACCACCGCGCCGACCAGCATGATGATAAACAGATGACGGATGTCGGCGGCGTCCGCTCCAAACGGCGCCAGCGTCGATTGGTGACGGTTGCACCCCGTGACCAAGCAGGCCATCAGCGTGGCGATGGCGATATGGGTCCCCCTCATATCGCCGGAACGCTTCGATGGCGAAACGGTTCATCGTCATGTCATGGAAAATATAACCTCGGATAATGTCATCCGGCCGGTTCGGGGGCGGCTCCGTTGCGCCGCCACACCTCGCCGGCCAGCATCGTCGCGAAGCCCAGCCATGCGGCCAGCGGCATCACGCTGATCGCGGCGGGCCGATCGACGCGCCACGCCGTCGCCGCGAGTGCGGCCGTCCCACCGGGTCATCGCCGCCGCCGCCACGGTCCCCGCATCGGTCCGGCGTTCGCGAAAGAATAACTCGGTCCATCCGCCGATCATGGCGCTGTTGCCCAGCCACAGCGCCACCGCGGCGTTGCGACGCGGCGAGGCCGGCTGACGCAGCAAGCGATAGCCGCCGAAGGTCGCCAGGGTCTCCAGCACCGGCCATACCGCGCCGAACACCGGCGCGGGCGGGGTGAAGCCCGGCTTGTCGAGGCCGCGATACCATTGACGGATACGGGGATGCGACGGATCGGGCGCGTTGCGCCGCCCGATCAGCGCGCTCAGGCCCAGCACGCCCGCCGCGATCCCGCCGGCGAGCCAGGGCGACATGCCGCTGCGTTCCTTATCCATCGCCTGTCCCTTCCCATTCGCCGTCATGGCCGTTTGCTAGCCCTAACGGGTCGCCGGGGCACAAGGTTCATTCAGGTCGCGGGCAGGAAGCGTCGAAAGACCCTGGCCGCGCCGGCATCGATCGCCGCGATGACCAGCAGCGACGCACCGAACAGCGGCAGGGCCAGCGCCATCAGTCCCAGCGCGGCCAGCAGCCCGCCGACCCGCGCACCCGACAGCGGCGGCGGCGCGCCCACGCGCCCGGCGGGCCGGCGCTTCCACCACATCGCGATCCCGCTGATCGCCAGTGTCCAGACCCCGACGCACGCGAGGAGCATCAGTATCTGGTTCGCGCTGCCAAAATAATTGCCCATATGCACCTGCACCCCCCATTCGACCGCGCGGCCGACGGCACCGTAATCGGCGAAGCGCACCTCCGGCCCGATCATGCGCAGCGAATAGCGATCGATATAGATGGTCCGCTGTCCCTGCGGCCGACCGGGATAGGTGAAGGCGGTATAGACGCCGCTCGGACCGCCGGGCAGGAACAGGCGATAGCCCGTTTGCCATCCCCTGTCGGCGATGATCCGGGCGACCTGATCGGTGCCGCGAATGACCGCCGGATCGCGCGTCGCGCCCGGCGCGCCGGGGCCGTGTTCGCGGTGTTCGGCATGTTCGTCCGGCGGCATCGCGGCGTGATGGCCCCGCATCATCGACGATTGGGGCATGGGTGCGTACTCCAGCGTCCAGGGCGTATCCCCCAGGGCCGCCCTGGCGGGCATGCTGTGCGGAATGTTATACTGCCGGTAGGACGCTGGATAGCCGACCCCCGCAGCGCCGCTGACCCGGTGGAGCAGCGGTCCGGTCACCCCCGCCCAGGGCAGGCCGGTCAGCACCAGAAAGCCGATCACCGCGCCCGTCCAGAGCCCCACCGGGCCATGCAGATCGCGCCAGAAGCCGCGACCCCGTCGCGACACGCGCGGCCAGACCGTCCCGCCGGCGCGCCAGCCGTCGCGTGGCCACCACAGGATGAAGCCGGTCACCAGCAGGACCAGCGCCCAGCAGGCCGCCAGTTCGACCAGCCGCTCGCCGAACACCCCCATCAGCATCGAGCGGTGCATGGCATCGGCCCAACCGACCAGGGTCCGGTCATAGACCACGCTGCCCAGCACGCGACCGGTACCGGGATCGACCGAGACGCGGCGCGGCGCACCCTGGTCGGGATTGACGAAGACCACCGCCGACCGGTCACGCTCGCCCGGCATGTCCACGCGCGACGCGGTGCCGGGATAGGCGACGAGCGCGGCGTCGATCATCCGCGACAGCGGCACGGCTGCGCGGTACGGCGTGACGAAGCGCTGTTCGGGGTAGATCGCGTCGTTGAGTTCGTCGTTGAACAGATAGATGCCGCCGGTCAGGCTGAGCATCAGCAACACCGGCACGATCAACAGTCCGGCCCAGAAATGCCAGCGCCAGATGGTGCGGTGAAAGGCGGCGTTGCGCGAGGGGAATGTCATCGCCGGGTCCTTCACAGTCGGGCCGACAGCGCGATATCGAAGGATCGCGGGGCGCCGATATAGATGTTGGTGGCGGGATAGCCGGAATATTCGCCGTAGAAGCGGTTGGTCAGGTTGCGACCGCGCAGCGTCAGCGTCGCCCGTTCGCCGACCGGGACCGACAGGCTGGCGTCGATCAGCACATGACCGGCGACATGGATGCTGTTGGCCGTATCGGTGTAGAATCCGCCCGCATGACGCAGATAGCCACCCAGCGTCAGCCATTTGCCCGGCGTATAGCGTGCCGAGGCGAACAGGGTCGTGTCGGGTACGTTGATCGGCCGGTTGCCGGCGCGATCGACCGCCACGCCGCCGATCAGCTCGGTCAATGCGTCATAGCGCGCATCGGTATAGGACCCGCCCGCCGCCAGCCGCAGCGCGGGCGCCGGCATGATGTCGGCGGACAGCTCCAGCCCGCGCGAGGATTGTCGCCCACCCTGTACGCTCTGGCTGGGGTTGGTGGGGTCGCGGGTCAGGATATCGGACTGGACGATATGATAGGCCGCACCCGTAACCGTGGCGCGCCCGCCCCAGCCGCTGGCCTTGAACCCAGCCTCAATCGAACGGCCATGGGTCAGGCGAAAGCGGCTGTTGGCGATCGAGGCGATCAGGATCGACGACACCGGCGATACGGCGGTGGTATATTGCGCGTAGAGCGTGATCCCCGACGTCGCGGACCAGCTGGTGCCCGCCCGCCACGACACGGGATCGAAACGCGGCGCGTTGCGATCGGCCGCGCCGGTCGCATTCTGGATCGTCGCCCGGTCGAGCGCGATATGATCCCAGCGCGCGCCGCCCACCAGCAGCCAGCGGGACGTCAGGTTCACCGCATCCTCTGCGAACAGCGCGGCCTGCTCCAGCCGGGAGTCGAAGGTCACGTCGCCGCTGGTGAACACCGCCGCCGAGGTCGGCGCCGCGATCACGCCCGGATCGCGCAGGTCGAGCGCGGGCAGGGTGCCGACCGGCGCCTGTCGTCGCAACGAGACGAAACGGGTCCGGTTATATTCCCCGCCCAGGCCGAACCGGTGGCGCAGGCCGGCGATCCGCCCGTCCCGCCCGATCTGAACGCGCGCGTTCCAGAAATGCTGGTCGTGACGGAAATCCTGATAGCTTTGCCGGATGCTGCCCCCCGGAAAGCCCGCGCCGGGGGCGGTGAAGCTCTGCGTATCGGCGAGGAGGAAGGCGCGGTCGGCGGTATAGCCGGTCAGGTCGAGTGCGGCGGTCCAGCCGTCACCCATCGCCCAGTCGAGCCGCGAGCGTATCGTCGTGTCGTCGGCGCCCGACCACGCGCCGCGCGGATTGTAATTGATCCGCCGGAGCGACCGATCCGCGACCAGCCCGTTCGTGGTGCGCACCGCATCGCTCGGCGCCAGCGCGTAACGCGCGGGGATCAGCGGCAGACCCTGATAGGTGGACTCGTAGCGGTCCTCGAAATGGTCGACCGCGACCAGCAGCGAAAGCCGGTCGATCGGCCGGATCAGCGCGCTGGCGGTCAGGCCCGCCGATCGTGTCGCATTGCGATCGACGTCGTACAGGCTGTCGGAGCGCTGATAGCTGGCATCCGCACGCAGCGCGATTTCGGTGGACACGGGCAGATTGACTCCAGCCGCGCCATAGACGGTGCCGAAGCTGCCGCCCGAGATCAGCAGGTCTAGCGCACGCTCACCGGGAACGGGCTTACGAGTCACCTTGTTGATGACGCCGGCCAGCGCGCCTTCGCCATAGAGGACGGAGGCGGGGCCCTTCAGCACCTCGATCCGGTCGTAATGCCACACATTGGTGTCGCGCTGAATCACGGTGGAGGTCGATATGCGAACGCCGTCCTGCAGGATCGATATGGCGTTGCCCGCAAAGCCGCGCAGCGAGACGACCGCCGGATTGCCCGGCACATTGCCCGCGATTGCGCCGACGACGCCGCCGAACGCCTCGCGCGTGGTGCGCAGGCCGCGCTGTTGCAGATCCTGCTGGTTCAGCACTTCGACGGTGGCGGGGGTCTCGCGGATGGACAGCGGCAGGCGACTGCCCGCACCGGTCGGAGCATCGAGGCCGGGGGGCGTTCGCGCGCCCTGGACGATGACGGTGGTGGAGGATTGCGAAGGCGCATCAGGCGGTACCGGCCGGGACAGCGTCGTGTCCGGCGAGGCGGGTGGCATGAACATGAAAACGGGCTTTCGACCGGCCCCGCGGCTCGGCGGGGCGAGAATCAGGACGGCGGCCGGGGCGCGCCGGATGACACGGTCAGGAAAGCGCGGGCGGCCCGCGCAAGGGGGGACGCAGATAGGGCGGCGCGGACCGGACGGTCGCGGCCACCGCCACGAAGCCCGTGGCCAGCACGAAGGCCAGCAACGCGACCAGCTGGATCGGGTCGGTCGCCGCCAGCGCGGCGGCGGACAGGCCGGCAAAGGCGCAGGGCATCTCCGCGCGCTGATGCCGGTCGTCGGGATGATCGCTTCGACCGTGATCGGTCGCGGCGGCGTGCGCCATGCCCGGCATCGTGGGCATGGCGGAGACCGGATCGAGTGGCGTCGATTGCGGCACCGTGATCGTACCGGAGCACAGCATGATCGCCCAGTGGCCCCGGGCTTCCCCGATCATGTAGCCCGAGGGGACGACGAGCTTGAGCAGCAGCGCGGCCAGGCAGAGCAGAGCGGCCAGATGGCGTTGCGCGATAAGGCTGCGAATGGCCGTCACGCGGTGGGCCTAACCCGCGCGGTGGGGCTTGTCACTGGAACAGGTGAAGTTTCCGGCCCGCGGTGACGCTCTATATGGCTGACCCATGTTAGGGGCGGCGCTACGAGGGGCCGGCACACGCTGGATATCACGCGCCGACTGAGGCACAGGATGACGATGGCACTCCCCAAGGCTTTCGATTTCCTGCGCGGCGTATCGGGACAGGTGGTGGACGAAATCGTCGCGCTGGACTGGCGCGCGACCTCGCTCGGCGGCCCCGAAGGCTGGCCGGTCGCGCTACGTACGCAGCTGGCCACCATGCTGGCCTGTCCCGTACCCATGTACATGGTCTGGGGCCGGGAACTCATATCCTTCTACAACGACGCCTATCGCCCGATCCTGGGTTACCGCGCGGACACCGCGATGGGCACGCCGTTCCGCATCCTGTGGGGCAGCATCTGGGGAGAGATCGAACCGCTGGTCGACAAGGCGCTGTCGGGACAGGTGGCGAAGGTCACCGACATGCGGCTGGACCTGGCGCGAACCGGCCAGCCCGAGGAAAGCTACTGGACCTTTTCCTACTCGCCGGTCTTCGACGATGGGGGCGACATCGCGGGCATGATCTGCGTCACCGGCGAGACGACCGACCGGGTGCTGGCCGAACGGCGCCAGCGCGCGTCGGACGAGCGGCTGGAACTGGCGCTCAGTTCGGGTGCGCATGTCGGGCTTTGGGATTGGGACGTGCTGAACGATTCGGTCCGCTCCGACGCGCGCTTCGCCGCCATGTACGGCGTCGACCCGGCCGCGGCGGAGGCGGGGATGCCGATCGCCGAATTCTTCCGGGGCATCCATCCCGACGATCATGACCGGGTCACGCGCGATATCCAGGCGGCGATGGCGGATACGGCCCCGGGGGATGCGCCGCGTCGCTTCACGTCCGAATACCGACTGGTGCAACCCGATGGCACGATCCACTGGGTCTCAGCGCACGGGCGCTGCATTGCCGACGAGGCAGGGCGCTGCGTGCGCTTCCCAGGCGTCAGCTTCGACATCTCCGAACGCGTCGAGATCGAGCAGCAATTGCGCGAAAGCGAGGCGCGCGCGCGTCGGAACGCCGAGCGTGTGCAACTGGCACTGGAAGCGGGGGCGATCATCGGCACCTGGTTCTGGGACCTGCCGACCGATCGCTTCACCGTCGATGAGCCCTTTGCGCGCCATTTCGGCCTGGACCCCTCGCTGGGCCATGACGGATTGAGCCTGGCGCAGGTGGTGGAGACGGTTCACCCGGATGACCGGGCGGGCCTGGCCGAGGCGATCGATGCGGCGATCGCGTCGGGCGGACCCTATGCCCACCAGTATCGCGTGCGCCGGCGTGACGGCTGTTACCACTGGCTGGAGGCCAATGGCCGGGTCGAGCATGCGCCGGACGGCACGCCGCTCTATTTCCCCGGCGTGCTGATCGATGTCGGCGTGCGTCGCGCGCTGGAGGCGGAGCGGGACAGTGCCATCGCCGAGCTGCGCGTGCTAACCGACCAGCTGGAGCAGCGCGTGGCGGACCGCACCGCCGAGTTGATGCGCGCCGAGGAAGCCCTGCGCCAGGCGCAGAAGATGGAGGCGGTCGGCCAGCTGACCGGCGGATTGGCGCATGATTTCAACAATCTGCTTGCCGGAATTTCGGGGGCGCTCGAACTCATGGCCCTGCGGCTCTCGCAAGGGCGCACGGGCGAGATCGATCGCTATATGGACGCGGCGCAGGGGGCGACACGGCGTGCGGCCGCGCTGACCCACCGGCTGCTGGCCTTTTCGCGCCGGCAGACGCTGGCGCCGCGCCCCACCGACGTGATCGCGCTGGTCGGCGACATGGCCGACCTGATCCGGCGCACGGTGGGACCGGGCATCACGCTGGAGACGCCCTCGGCGCAGGAGCCGTGGGTCGTGCTGGTCGATGCGCCGCAGCTGGAGAACGCGCTGCTGAACCTGTGCATCAACGCGCGCGACGCGATGCCCGATGGCGGCCGGATCACGATCGCCATCGAAGGTCACGGGGCGGGAGGCGGCAGGGAGGGACGCGACGGCGCGGAGGATGTCCTGGCGGGTGATTACCTGACGTTGAGCGTCACCGATACCGGGACCGGCATGACGCCCGACGTGATCGACAAGGCGTTCGACCCCTTCTTCACGACCAAGCCGCTGGGACAGGGGACGGGGCTGGGGCTCAGCATGATCTATGGCTTTGCCCGGCAGTCGGGTGGGCAGGTCCGCATCGCCTCGACCCTGGGGGAGGGCACGACCGTCTCGCTCTACCTGCCGCGTTATCACGGACCTGTCGAGCAGGACGCGCCGTCTGCATCGTCGACACCCGATGCCGGTCACGGATCGGGCGAGACCGTCCTGGTGGTGGATGACGAATCCAGTGTCCGGCTGATGGTGGTCGATGTCCTTCGCGACATGGGCCATCAGGTGGTCGAGGCGGTCGACAGCGCCGGCGCTATGGTGCTGCTACGCTCCGACCAGCGCATCGACCTGATGATCACCGATGTCGGCCTGCCCGGCGGCATGAACGGCCGCCAGCTGGCCGAGGCGGCGCGCGAGGTCAGACATGAATTGAATGTCATGTTCGTTACCGGCTATGCGGAAAGCGCGGTGCTGAACAGCGGCCATCTGGCGCCGGGGATGCAGTTGCTGACCAAGCCGTTCACGGTGGATGCGCTGGTCACCGGCGTTCAGGCGGCGCTGGACCATCGGCGCGAGCGATAGCGCCCGGCCCTGGCCGAGGTCCGGCATCGCATGAGGTGAAATGACCGGAGTGCGAGCGTTTTGAGATTGCGACACCGACCGGCCGGCGCATGGGTGCTTTCCATGGCCATGATGCCGATGCCCGCCATCGCCCATGCCACCCCCGTGCAGGATGGCCCCGAAATTCCCGAACCTATGGTGTTCGACATGATCCGCCCGCTGACCGCCAAACGCGGCGAGGTGGAGGTCAACGCGCTGGTCCAGCGCGACCTGTCGGGGCCGCGCGGCGAAGTCGAATGGGCACCCGAGATCGAGATGGCGGTGGCGGACGGCTTCGCGGTCGAACTGGAACTGCCGCTGATCGACACGCGGGTCGTGCAGTATAAGATGGGGCTTCAGGGCAAGCTCGGCACCTTCCGCGGCGGGCGCGGCATCCACGGCGTCCAGTATCTGGGGCTGTACGACCGGGAGAGCGGGGAATGGCAGTCGACGCTGCTCTGGCTGCTGGGCAATCGCTTCGGTGAGCGGTGGAGCACGATGACGATGCTGGGTATCGGCGACGTCACGCTGCGGGAGGGCAACCGGACGGGGTTCGTGGTCAACCATTCCACCTTCTACGACCTGAACCGCGACACGGTCCTGGGTCTGGAGGTCAATCGCCAGAATGGCGACGGCGTCTATTGGCTGGCGATGCCGCAGGTGCACCGGGCGTTCGGCAAGCTGAGCATGCAGGGCGGCGTCGGGGCCGAACGCGCGCACGGCGAGCCCTTCCGCCCGCGTCTGGGCTTGCGTCTGATCTGCGAATTGTGATGGCCCGTGCCACGCCGATAGGGAGAAGGACCATGGCGATCGAACTGATCTGCCTCGATGCCGACGACACGCTGTGGCACAATATGCGTCACTTCGTCGAAACCGAGGAGGCGCTGGTGAGCCTGCTGGCGCCCTTTGCCGAGGCGCGGGTGGCGCGCGCGACGCTGGAGGCGTGCGAGGCGCGCAATCTGCGGCTCTATGGTTACGGTGCCAAGGGCTTCACCCTGTCGATGATCGAGACGGCGGTAGAGTTGGCCGGGCCGACGCTGCCGACCGATCTGATCGCGCGGATCCTGGAGGCGGGGCGGCAATTGCTGGCGCATCCGGTCGAACTGCTCGACGGGATCGGCGAGACCATGGCGGCGCTGGCCGGGCGGGGGCGGTTGGTGCTGGTGACCAAGGGCGATCTGCTACACCAGGAGGCCAAACTGGCCGCGTCCGGGCTGGGCGCGCATTTCACCGATGTCGCGATCGTCAGCGACAAGACGCCCGAAACCTTCGCACGCATCTTCGATCGCCACGGCGTCGCGCCCGAGGCGGCGGTGATGGCAGGTGATTCGATGCGGTCGGACGTGCTGCCGGCGCTGAAGGCCGGGGCATGGGCGGCCTATATCCCGCAACCGCTCGCCTGGAGCCATGAGGCGGGGCACGAACCGGCCGACCATCCCCGCTTCCGCCGCCTGGCGAGGCTGGGCGACCTGCCGGCCTGGATCGACGCGATCGGCGGCTGACGCCGGCTGGGGGGCTTGGAGCGAGATGACTTTTGATGGGATCATCCCTTCCCTTCAGGGGAGGAGCCGGGGGTTGGGCTTTTCCGCAAGCCCAACGCCCGGGGGAAAGGACCCACCCCAACCCCCCCGAAGGCGAGGGCTCTTTCCAAGGGAACCTGATGTCCCCGAGTTTCAGGGGCACCCTCTCTCAGGGGATAGGCTCTGCGAGGCGCCATGCCCTCCCCCGGCCCCTCCCGCCTGCGGGAGGGGAGGAGGCGGT